>SLSM01000120.1 GCA_007130445.1 Trueperaceae bacterium
AGCATCACGCGCTGCGACCCGAGCATCATGCCGATGCCGAGACGCTGGGCGGCCTCCGCCAGGTGGCGGTTGATCAGCCCGGCATGGCTCGAGCCACCGGTCATCGCACCGATCAGCAGCGGCGCGGCCAGCGGCCTGCCCAGCAGCGTGGAGCGCGTATCGACGGCGCCCACGTCGAGCTCGGGCAGTGCGCGGTACGGCAGATCGATGCGCTCGAACCCGGTCGTGCGCGTCGTATAGCCGGCCGCGCCCGAGAGACACACGTCGAGGTGCAGACCCTTGCGTTCGGTGATGGGGGTGTTCGCGCTCGACATCGTGAGGACCTCGCGATCTGATGGCGCCGCGGCGCATGTGGGGAATGGCCACGTTGACGGCCGGGCACGCCGACTATGCTACGGCATGCGTCTCAGTCTCGCGTTCTCACTCACCGTCGTCGTCGCGTCGGCGCTCGTCCTCAGTGGCTGCCGCGTCACACCGCCCGGCGAGATGCTCGTACAGCGCATCAACACGTCGACGCAGCGAGCCCTCGTGTTCACCGATGTCGGCATCGGCAGCAGCGGCGCGCACGTGCGAGTGTCGAACGTCGGCGAGCCCGGCTCATCGCTGCGCTTCGAGGTCGAGCTGCCCCCGGGCATGTCGTCCTCGCCCAGGACGGCGAGCCTCGCTGCCGGAGAGTCGATCGACCTGGTGTTCGGCGCGACGGCACCGAGCCGCGACGCCACCGTCGTGATCCGCGCGCACGGCCAGAGCACCGCCGTGCCCGTGCGCGTGGTCGCCGACGACGGCCTGATCTGCGCCCCGAGCACGTCGGCGGCTGTGGCATCGTCGACGCATCACGGCTGGCCCGACGGTGCACCACTCGCGGGAGCCGAGACGGCCGGCATCGAGGTGGTGGTGACGTACGCCGCCGAGCCGATCCGGGCTGCGGCGGTGCCTGCCGTGGCACGCCGCCAGGTGGCCGAGCGGGCGCTCGCCAGCGCGTCGGCGTCGCTGGTGCGGCCGGGCGGCGTGGGCGAGCACGACCTCGTCGTGGTCCCGGACGCCGCAGCGCTCGAGCGGCTGCGCAGGGCGCCTGGCGTGGCGCTTGTCGCTCCGAACGTGAGCGTGTACCGCTCCGCGCTGCCGAACGACAGGGAACTCGACGAGCAGTGGTGGGTCGAACCGTTCGGCGTCGCCGCGGGCTGGTCCGTCCAGACGGGTGCCAGCGGCCCCGGCACCGGCGTGATCGTCGCCATCGTGGACGACGGGGTCAACACCACCCACCAAGACCTCCGGGACAAGATCGTGCCCGGTTGCGACGTCTTCGACTTCGATGCCGACGTGCGCACCGCGTCCCACCATGGGAGCCACGTCGCGGGGCTGGCTGCCGCCACCGGCGACAACGCGTTCGGTATCGCGGGCATCGCGTACGGCCCGGCCGTGAGCATCCTCTCGGTCAAGATCTTCCCCAACGACCCCGCCGGCAACGGGACGCTCGACTCGGTCCTGCGCGGCATGCGCTGGAGCGCGGGGCTGAGCGTCGCAGGGCTCGGCACGAACGAGCACCCTGCGGACGTGATCAACATGTCGTTCGGGTTCGGCGACATCGCACCAGATGGTCCCGTTGCCCAGACACTCACGCATGCCGTGCGGGAGATTCAGGGTGCTGAGCGCGCCGTGAGGCCGGTGATGATCGCGGCGGCGGGCAACCGTGGATCGTCGACCGGTGTCGAGCTTCCCGCTCGCCTCGATGACGTCATCGCCGTAGGCTCGGTCGACTTCGATGGACGGCGGTCCTCGTTCTCGACCTACGGCGACGGCCTGCACGTCGTGGCTCCTGGTGGACGTGCTGCGCCCGACAACACATGTCTGCGGCCAGGCGTGTCGTCCGATACGCAAGGCCTCCTGAGTCTCGGAAGCGACAGCGCGGACTCCTTGGTGTGCATGATGGGCACGTCGATGGCCGCACCGATCGTGTCGGGCACCGTGGCCCTCCTCATGCTCGAGACGCCCGGACTGCGCAACGACCCCGCTGCCGTGGCGACGCATCTGACCGCGACCGCCTGGCAGGCGCCGTGGATCGGCGACGACGAGCCCAACGAGTACGGCGCCGGGATCGTCTGCCTCGACGCCGTGCTGGCCACCGGCACGGTGTGCGGCGCGCCTGGACCATGAGCCCCGGGCGCGGGCGGCTGCACGGCGTGCGCGTCGCGTCACCGTGTCCGTCCCTCACCGGGGCGTAGACTCGCCCCGTGCACCTGCGCATCGTCCACGTCACCCGCTACCGCTACGAGCAGCCCGCCTGGGACTCCTTCAACGAGTTGCGACTGCGGCCCGCGGACGACTTCAGGCAGACGCTCCACGCCTTCGAACTCAGCGTCAGGCCCCGCGCCGAGCTGCGCAGCCACCGCGACCGGCACGACACGCTCGTCCACCACTTCCACCTGCCGCACGAACACAGCGCGCTGCACGTGATGGCGAGCGCGCTCGTCGAGACCTACCCGGTCCCGTACCCGCTCGAGGTCGGCGCCGTTGCTCTGGCGGGCCTCCGCCACCGCTGGTTCGAGTTCCTCGCGCCCACCGCGCGCGTCCCGCTGGATCGCGACTGGCACGCGCTGCTCGGCCTCATGCGCCTGTCGCCCCAGGGCGACGTGTTCGCGCACGTCGAATCGCTGACGGCCGCACTGCAGTCACGCTTCATCTACGCCCCCGAGGCCACCACGGTCGAGACCCCGTTGGCGCACTTCGTCGCCAGCGGCTCCGGGGTGTGCCAGGACTACGCCCACGCCATGCTGGCGCTGTGCCGAGCCGACGGCATACCGGCGCGCTACGTGTCGGGCTACGTGCACGCGCACCCGAGCGCGGAACGCGACCTGGTGGGGAGCGAGGGGTCGCACGCCTGGGTCGAGACGTTCCTGCCGGGGAACGGCTGGGTGGGGTTCGACCCGACCAACGGCTGTCGGGTGGGCGAGGCGCACGTCAAGATCGGCGTCGGCCGTGATTACGACGACGTCCCGCCCGTGCGCGGCCTGCGCCGCGGCGGCGGCGACGGCCAGCTCGAGGTCGAGGTGCGCGTGCGGCACGCCACGCCACGGCACGGCGCCCCCGAGGCGGGCGCGTTGGCCTGGACCACCGCCGACGAACGCTGAGCGCGCCCGCGCTCAGGCGCGATCCGTCGCACCGAAGTAGGTCCGCGCCATGCCGTCGGAGATCGACTCGAGGGCGGCGAGCAGCGCTTCGAGCGAGGGTTCGCCATCGTCGATGATGCGACCGACGTGCGGGCAGTACGTCACCTGGGCCGCGAGCCACCCGACTTGGCGCTCCACCTCGCGCGGTGCCGCCGGGTTGCGCAGGGCGATCTGCCGAACGTCGCCGTGGAGCGCGTCGAGCGCGCTGCGCAGCGAGCGCGGGAACTCCGGGTCGAGCAGCAGGTAGGCGGCGATGCGCTCCGCGTCCGGCGGCGTGCGATGGCGCTTGCGGTAGGCCTCGTAGGCCGACATCGACTTCAGCAGCGCCATCGCACGGTGGGCCTCGAGGCCGGCGGCGACCGGTCCGTCCTCGGCGCGGCGGTGCCGCACCATCAGCGTACGCACCACGTTGTCGGCGCGCTCGAGCGATCGCCCCGCGCGCACGACATGCCAACCGAGGTCGCGGGTGAGCGTCGCGTCGATGATGCCTGTCACCAAGTGGTTGGCGTCGCGCACCGCCGCGCAGTAGTCGTGCAGCGCGTCCTCCTCGGGTGCCTCGACCACCTCGTTCGCCAGGGTGTGATACGCGGTGTTGATCGCCTCCCACGTCTCGGTGGAGATCCGGTCGCGCAGCGCGCGTGCGTTCTCGCGCGCGTAGGTGAGGCAGCCACGGATCGAGGCGGGGTTGTCGGGGTGCACCGTGAGCCAGGCGACCACCGACGGCGCGTCGGCGCGCTCGAAGTGACGGCGGAACTCCGAATCGGAGTCGGTGACGCGCAGGAGCGGCGCCCACTGCTCGGCCACGATGCCGCGGCGGCCGCTCGCGAGGGGCGCCTCGACGATGGCGTGGTAGTTCACGTCGAGGAGGCGCGCCGTGTGCTCGGCGCGCTCGAGGTAGCGACCCAGCCAGAACAGGGCGTCCGCCAGCCGACTGAGCATCAGGCCGTCCCTTCCCCGGCGGTCACGTCGCCGACGTGCAGGCCGTCGTCGTCGGCGTGCAGGCCGTCGTCGTCGTCGAGGACCCAGGTGTCCTTCGAGCCGCCCCCCTGCGACGAGTTCACCACGAGCGAGCCCGGCCGCAGGGCGACGCGGGTCAGCCCGCCGGGGACGATGGTGATGTCCTCGCCGGCCAGCACGTAGGGCCGCAGGTCGACGTGCCGCGGGGCCAGGCACTGGCTGACGGGGTCGAAGGTGGGGTGCGTGGAGATTTGCACCACCGGCTGGGCGATGTAGCGCTCCGGATCGCGCCGCACGTTCTCGAGGTACTGGCGCCGCGTCGCCGCGTCGGCCTCGGGACCGACGAGCATGCCGTAGCCACCGGCGCCGGCGACCTCCTTGATCACGAGGGACTCGACGTCGCGCTCGACCTGCTCGAGCACGCCGTCGTCGCCGCAGCGCCAGGTCGGCACGTTGGGCAGGATCGGGTCCTCGTCCAGGTAGTACCGGATCATGTCAGGCACGTAGGTGTAGGTGGCCTTGTCGTCGGCGACGCCGGTGCCGATCGCGTTCGCCAACGCGACCCGTCCGGCCGACACGGCCGCGACCAGGCCCCTGACGCCGAGGACGGAGTCGGGCAGGAAAGCGTCCGGGTCGAGGTACGCGTCGTCGACACGCCGGTAGATGACGTCGACCTGTTTCGGCCCGTCGGTGGTACGCATCCACACGCGCCCCTCGTCGACGAACATGTCGCGCCCCTCGACCAGCTCGACGCCCATCTGCTGGGCCAGGTAGGCGTGCTCGAAGTAGGCCGAGTTGAAGGGGCCGGGCGTGAGCACGACCACGGTAGGGTCGAGCATCTCGCGCGGGCTGAGGCTGCGGAGGCACTCGAGCAGCGCCAGCGGGTAGTGCCGCACCGGGCGCACCGGCGTGGCCTCCATCATGCGCGGGAAGCTGCGGGCCATCACGGCGCGGTTCGCCAGCATGTAGCTGACGCCCGAGGGGACGCGCAGGTTGTCCTCGAGCACCAGGTAACGGCCGTCCTCGTCGCGGATGAGGTCGGTGCCGACCACGTGGGTGTAGGTGTCGAAGGGGAGCGTCACGCCGCGCATGCGCGACCGGTAGGCGGGGTTCCCGAGCACGAGCCGGTGCGGAACGACGCCGTCGGCGAGGATGGCCTGCTCGCCGTAGACGTCGGCCAGGAAGCGGTTCAGCGCCAGGACGCGCTGCCGCAAGCCGCGCTCGAGCAACGCCCACTCGGCTGCGGCGATCAGGCGCGGCACGGGATCGAACGGGAACGAGCGCTCGGTCCCTGCGGCGTCGCCGTAGACCGTGAAGGTGATGCCCTGGTTGCGGAACACGAGTTCGATCAGCTGCCGACGCCGTTGGAATTCGCGCGGGCCGTAGCCCTCGAGTCGGCGCACCACGTCGCGGTACAGGGCGCGCGGCACCGCTCCGCGGTCGATCGCCTCGTCGAAGGCGCGCGCCTCGGGGTAGTCGCACAGGAGCGTTTCACCGTCCATGGCGCAAGAACGTACCATGCAGCGCATGTACATGCGAAGCGCACGCTCGTGCGCCGCTCGCACGTCGGCCGCTCACACGTAGGCCGCTCGCACGTAGGCCGCTCGCACGTGGCCCGCCCAGCTGCCGGGCGGCGCACGTCGCCGAGGTCACAGCAGCGCGGAGACCACCCACAGCACCTGGGTCAGAACGGCGGCGAGGACCGCGATCGACAACAGCCCGACCACCGGTCCGATCCGCCGCCAGGCCGGCAGGCCTTGGCGCACGAAACCCCACAGCATGCCGCCGATGACCCCACCCACGTGTCCCCACAACGACACGTTCGGGATCGCCAACGACAACAGCGTGATCAGGGCCATCCACTGCACCAGTGAGCGCGTCAGGGCGCGGTCGTGCAACTCGCGGCTGCGCACCACGTCGGCGAGCAGCGCACCGGCCACGCCGAGGACGCCGCCCGACGCCCCCACCAGCAAGAGCGTGTCGCCGGCCTGTGCGACGCTCGTCAGGTACGCCCCCATGGCGGTGCCGACCACGAACGCCGCCAGCAGGTCGCCCCACCCTCGGCGCGCCTCGTACACGCGCCCCAGGTCGAGGAGGACCCAGACGTTGAAACCGATGTGGATGATGCCGCCGTGCACGAACGCGTACGAGAGGTAGCGCCACCACGCGTCGGAGAAGGGGAAGCCCGCCACTCCGAGCCCGAACGCTGCCGCGATCGAGCTCGGCTGCATCGGCATCTGCCCGACGACGAGGGCCCCCAGGGACAGGTCGAGCGCGGCCTGGCCAGCGTAGGCAGCCGCGAGCACCGCGGCGAGCGCGGGCGTGGCGAATCCGCCGCGCCGCGGACGCGCCGAGGGTGGCACGCGTTCGCCCCACGCCTCGAGGCGCTCGGCGTAGCGCGCGCGCCGACCCTCCGGGGCCACGCGCGCGGCCTCTTGGTAGATGCGCGTCGCGGTCTCCCGGTCCCCCGCGACTTCGGCGGCGCGCGCCACGAGCCCGTAGAGCTCGTCGGACGCCACCCCCACCAACGGTTGGCCGAGCGTCTCCCGTACCTTGCGGACGTTGCCGCGCTCGGCGTCGATGCGCGTCTCCGCCAGCATCATGCTGCGGTAGCCGATCGGCCGCTGGGGACCGCGCTCGAAGCGCGCGCGCATCGCCGCCGCACGGTCTGCGGCCTCGTCGATGCGCCCGAGCGCCAGGAGCGCCTGCACCCGCGCTCCGTCGGCGAGATCGCGCGGATCGCCCTCGCCCACGTCGGGTAGGTCGAGGACGGCCTGCCACGCGCCCTTCGCCGCCAGGGCCTGCGCTCGCATCGCCGTGTCGTCGTCTGCCGGAAGGCGCTCGAGCGCCGCGTCCGCGTCGCCCCGCTGCAACGCCGCCTGCACCACCACGCGCCGCAACGCGGCGCGGCCTGCTTCGGTCCAGTACAACGCTTGGATCATCAGGTCGGCGACGGCGTAGCGACGAGCGCGCGCCACGGCGACCACGAGCATCGGCCCCGCGATGAACGGCGTCGCCACGGCCACGGCGGCGGTCCGAAGCGCCGCCCCGACCGGCTGCCCGGTGAGTTCGGCCACCACGACCGCGGCGGCGAACGCGGTCGCCGCCAGCGTCTTGGCCGGCAGCTCGGTCCACGGCAGCGCCAGGCGCCGCGTCCATGCGAGCGTGTACACGCCGAACGACGCAACGGCGAGGAGGAGGAACACGTCCTGGGTCACGCCTGGCAGCGTATCCCCTCGCAGCCGACCGCCCGGTACCGCGCTGCGCACGACGGCCTCGGCGCGGCCTGCGCCGGCGAGCGATGGCCGTCGGCGGCTATGATGCAACCACTATCACCCCACCGTTCCGGCGACGGGAGCCGCCCGTGTTCGACAGCCTGCTCATCATCGTGTTCGTGACCGTCGGGTACCTGTTGGGCACCATCCCCACCGGGATGCTCGTCGCGCGCTGGCGCGGCGTCGACATCCGCCGCAGCGGCAGCGGCAACATCGGTGCCACCAACGTCTTGCGTGCCGTCGGCCCCCTGGCCGCACTGGTGGTGGTACTGGTCGACCCGCTCAAGGGCGTGATCGCCGTCGGCGTACCGATGCTGCTCGGGCTCGACCCTTGGATCGTGAGCGCCACGGCGATCGCGACGGTGCTCGGCAACACCTTCAACGTGTTCCTCGGCTTCCGGGGCGGCAAGGGGATCGCCACGAGTCTCGGCGTCTTCCTCGTCATCGACCCGATCGTCACCGTCCTGGCCGTTGCCCTGTTCGCCCTCACGCTGTGGCTGACGCGCTTCGTGTCGCTCGCATCGCTGCTGGCCGTCAGCGGCGCCCTGCTGATGCTGCTGGCGCGCCTCGACGCCGACCCCAACGTGGTGGCGGCGGCGCCGAAGCTGACCACGGCCCTCGTCCTGGCGCTGTTGGCGTTCGTGCGGCACCGCGAGAACGTCGCGCGCCTGCGCGGAGGCGTCGAGCGGCGGTTGGGCGAGCCGCGCGAACCGGCGTCCGCCACGACGGTGGCGACCACCGCCGCGCCGGCCACGGACGACGGCGCTTCGCGGGGCGACCTCAGCGAGGGTCCACCGCGGGCGTGATCGGCCGTGCGCCGCGACGCTTCGAGCGCTGGACCAGCACGACGCCGACCACGACCACCGCGCCCCCGACCAGCGTCAACGCGCTGGGCACCTCGCCGAGCCACCACCACGAGAACAGCAGGGCGAACCCCGGGATCAGGTAGAGCCAGGCCGTGACCGCCGTCGCCGGGGCACGCGACAGCGCCAGGGCGAAGAGGGTGTAGGCGACCGCCGAGGGGAACACGCCCAGGTGCAACGTCGCGAGCAGCGCCGTCGGCCCGGCCTCGGCCAGCGCACCCGACAGCCCCGGGGCGAAGACCAGGAGCGGGAGCGTCCCCGCCCACGTGACGTAGGCGGTGAACTCGAGCGGGCGGTAGCGCAGGAGCAGCGGCCTCTGTGCGACGGCAAAGACGGCGGTCGCAGCGGCCGCGAGCACGATGAGCAGCGCGTACGGCTCGAAGCTCGGCCCGGCGGCCGACGCGCCGATCGCCCGACCGAGCGCGACGCCGCCGTCTCCCGACGCGATCAGCGCCACGCCGACGAGGCCGAGCGCGGTGCCCGACCAGCCGAGCGGCCCGAGCCGGTCGCGCTGGACGAGCCAGGCCACCACCGCCGTGAGCGCCGGCGCCGTCGCGATCAACAGACTGGTCGCGCCCGCCGACACGCGCTGCTCACCGGTGTTGAGCGCCAGGTGGTACACGCTGATGCCGACGACCCCGAGGCCGAAGAGCGCCGCCAGGTCGACTCGCCTGGGCAGCAACCGCGCCTTGGCGACGAGCAGGAAGGGCACGAACACGACGGACGCCACCAGGTGTCGCGCCAGCGTCAGGTGGCCCGGCCCAAGCCCTTCGAGCCCCAGCTTGATCGCCGGGAAGGCCGACGCCCACAGCACGACCAGCACCATCAGCGCGAGCGCGGTGCCGGCGGTCACGCAGGCAGCTCGACCGCTCGACCGCAGGCGCAGCGCTCCCCGTCACGGACCATGGTGGTGACGCCCTCGCGGTACCACAGTGCGTCGCACTCGGGGCAGCGCACCTCCGGCCGGACCAACGCCCGGATGCCGTCCGCGTCGACCCAGCGCGCCTCACCGCACCAGTGGCACACGACCTCGGCGCCGCCGTCCTCCAGGATCATCCGCTCGCGCTCGTCACGGCGGAAGTAGGCGAGCACGTCGAGCGCCTTCGCCTCGCTGCAGCGACAGCGGAACGCGAGCGGCAGCGCCTGGTCGGTCAGCATCTCGAGCTCGAGCCCCCAGGTGAGCTCCTCCATCGACGCCAGGAGCGAGCCCTCGGCGAGCCGCGCGGTGAGCGGCCCGAAGGCGTGGACGTTCGCCTCGAGCAGCGCGAGCGCGCCGTCCTCGACGCCCGGAAGGGCCTGCAGCACGATGCCGGCGGCGTGTGCGACGCGCCCCGAGCCGCCCGGCTCGAACGCGACACCGAGCAGCACCGCCGACGGGATCTGCTCGGAGCCGAGCAGGAAGCCCGCCACGTCCTCGGCGATCTCCCCCGAGGTCAGTCGCACGCTCGACGCATACGGGTCGCCGTACGGAGCATGCGAGCGGATGACCTCGATCTCGCCGTCGCGCCCGATGGCCCCGCCGACGTCGAGCTTGCCGTCGGGACGCGGCGGCAGCTCGATCTCCGGCCGCCGCACGTAGCCCCTGACGGTGCCGTCGAGGCCGGCGTCGGCGATCACGCCACCGAGCGGCCCGCCGCCCTCGAGTCGCAGCGTGACGCGGTCGCGATGGTCCTTGAGCAACACGTGCGACAACAGCAGGGCGGCGGTGAGCGTTCTGCCCAGGGCGGCACCGGCGGTGAGGCTGGCGCGGTGGCGACCGAGCGCCTCGTCGACCAGCGTCGTGGTGTCGGCTGCGACGACGCGGACGGTGCCGGCGGCGGCGATGCCGCGAAGGAGATACGACATGGGGGTTCCTCTCGTGCGGACGCCGACGGCGTGCGGCGTCGGCGTGCGCCGGAGAGTATACGGGCGTTCGGTCGGCGCCCTCGTCGCCGCGACGGTGCGGAGCGCTGCGTCCTTCAGGTGGCGGGCGTCGAACCGTCGTCGAAGCGCGCGCGGACCCGGCGCAGCGTGGCGGGAGGCACCAGCTTGGCGACGTCGGCACCGAGCTTGGCGATCTCACGCACACGCGTGCTCGACACGTACGACCAACGCGTGGCGGTCATCACGAACAGCGTCTCGACGGCGGGGTTCATCTGCCGGTTGAGGTGGGCCATCTGGAGCTCGTACTCGAAGTCCGAGATGGCGCGCAGACCCTTCACGATCACGTTCGCCTTGGCGGAGCGCATGAACTCCACCAGCAACCCCTGGAACGTCGCCACCTCGACGTTGGCCATCCCCGACACCGTCTCGCGCACGATCGCCACGCGCTCGTCGATCACGAACAGGCCGTCGTCCTTGAGCGGGTTGTACGCGACGGTCACGGTGAGGTGGTCGAACAGGCGGGCGGCACGCCGGATGACGTCGACGTGCCCGTTGTGCAACGGATCGAAGCTCCCGGGGTAGACGGCGCGGACCATGCGTCAGTCTACGCGGCGCTTGCCCGCGGCGCGGCCCAGCATCTCCATCGCCACGGCGTCGGGATCGCGTCCGCCTGCGATCACGTCGTCGAGGACGGCGTCCGGCACGCCCTTGAGCGCCCGCCGCGCCGCCTCGACCATCAGCGCGCGTACCTCCTCGCGGGCGCGGCCGCGGCGTTTGAGCGCAAGGCCGCCACGCTCGACCAGGTGCCGCTCGAAGCGGCCGATCTCGGCGTCCACCTCGCGCACGCCGGTACCCCGCGACGCGACGGTCGTCAAGACCGGCGGCAACCAGGCGTGCTCGCCCTCCGGTGCGGCCAGTGCCAGCGCGGCCCGGACGTCGCGAACGACCCGCTCGGCGCCGCTCTGGTCGGCCTTGTTGACCACGAACACGTCGGCGATCTCCATCAGGCCCGCCTTCACGGCCTGCACGCCATCGCCTTGGCCCGGCGTGAGCACCACCAGGGTCGTGTCGACGGCCGCCGCCACCTCCACCTCGGACTGCCCGACGCCGACGGTCTCCACGAGCACCACGTCGAACCCGACCGCGTCGAGCAGCGTCACCACCTGCAGCGTGGCGGCCGCCAGGCCGCCGAGATGACCGCGGGCGGCCATCGACCGCACGAACACACCAGCGTCTGCGTGCCAGCGAGCCATGCGGATGCGGTCGCCGAGGATCGCTCCGCCGCTGTACGGGCTGCTCGGGTCGACGGCGAGGACCGCCACGCGCTCGTCGCGCTCGCGCGCGACCGCGATCAGGGCGTCCACGAGCGTGCTCTTGCCCGAACCGGGCGCTCCCGTGACGCCCACGACGCGAGCGCTCCCCGAGCGCGGGCGCAGCGCTCGCAGCGCGTCGGTACCGACGGCGTCACCCGCCTCGATGCGGCTGATCAGTCGCGCCAGCGAGCGCTCGTCGCCCGCCAGGACGCGCTCGACCAGCTCCGCTCCGGGGTCGTTCACGAGCGCCGTCCCGCTGTGGCCGGCGCGCGGCGACCGGCCATCAGACGCGCGGTCCGGTGGACGCAGGCCTCGAGGTGCCACGCCGCGTCCGACCCGCTCTTCATGGCGTGCTCGGCCTCGACCACGGCGCCGATCAACGAGCGTAGTGCGGCCTCGTCGAGGCGGGCCGCGATCGCCAAGGCCTTCCCGGTCGGGAAGGGGTTTGCCTTGAGGGCCGCTGCGGCCCTGCCCTGGTCGACGTCGGGGTCGGTATCTCGCAGGCCGACGCAGCCCGCCACCAGATCGACCTGCCAGGCAAGGGCCGCCATGATCTTGATCGGCGGTTCACCGCTCTGGACCAGGGCGTCGAGCGTGTCGAAGGCGAGCGCAGCGTCGCCGGCCATGATCGCATCGATCAGCTGGAACGCGTTGCGCGCAGCGGGGCGACGCACCAGCGCAATCGTGCGCTCCGGCGTCAGCGTCTCGTCGAGCGAGCGCAGCTTGGCGATCTCGGCCACCACGCCCGGCAGGTCGTCGCCGAACAGGTCGGCGAGGGTCGCTGCGACGTCGCCGCGCGTCCGCAGACCCGCGCCCTCGAGCTCGGCCCGGATCCAGCGCACCAGGTTCCCGTAGCGCGGCGCCGGCAGGTGGTGGAGCGCGCCGAGCGCGCGCCAGCGCTTCTGGCGCGCTGGAGTCGCGCTCGCGTCGAGCACCAACGCGTCGGCGTCGGGACCCGCCGCCTCGAGCATCGCGATCAGCGCGTTGCGCTCACCAGTCGCGACCGCCCCCTGGCCCGTGATCGCGGCGCCGAGGTCGAGCGCGAGTTGCGGCGTCCCGAACAGCCCACCCTGGTCGAGCGCCTGGCGGAGCCGCCCCGGCGTGAGGTCGTCGCCGAGCCGGACCACCTCGCGCCCCGCCTCGGCCGCCTCGCGCACGGCGGCGAGGAACGCCCGGCCTGCGAGGAAGTCGTCACCGCTGAAGACCTGGATCACGACCGGATCAGGCGCCCGTGGGGACGGCCAGGAGCGCGTCGAGCATCGCGCCGGCGTGGGGGAAGCGGCGCTCGGGTTGACGCCGCAGGGCGCGTTCGATCACGGGCGCGAGCCACTCGGCATCGCTCGGCAGCGGCGCGAGCGTCACACGGTCGTCGCCGGTCAGGAAGCGCAGCACCTGCGAACCGTACGGGGGAGCGCCGGTGAGGGCGTGGTACAGGAGCGCCGCGGCCCCGTACAGGTCGGAGCGATGATCGGTGCGCACGCCCTGGAACTGCTCGGGTGCCATGTAGTTGGGGGTGCCGAGGAGTTGCTGATCGCCGGTGATGGCCGTCAACGCCAGGTCCTTGGCGAAGCCGAAGTCGGTGAGCAGAGCGCGCTCGCCGCGGATCAGCACGTTCGACGGCTTCACGTCGCAGTGGATCACGCCGTTGACGTGCGCATGCTCCAAGGCACGCAAGACGTCGCGCGCGACCTTGACCGCGCGCGCGACGGGCAACGGCCCGGCGGCGAGCGCCTCGGCTAGGTTGACGCCGGGGACGAAGGCGTAGACGAGCGCTCCCTCGATCGTCGACAGCAACGGCACCACGTTCTCATGGTCGAGTTTGCGGGCCACGGCGGCCTCGCGCTCCAGGCGTCGCATCGCCTCGGGCGAGACGCCCGTCAGCCGCTTCACGACCACGAGACGCCCATGCCATTTCGCGAGCTCGACCCTGACCGGGCCGCGTTGCGACATCACGCGCACGACTTCGAACACCGGACTCAGGCTAGCACGTCCCCGGCACACCCGCTCCAGGACGCGACAACTCGGTCCGCACGCAGGCGCGCGAGGGATGCGCCCGCAGCGCTCCATGGTCGCGCGTGGCGACGCTCGGCACGCCCGCCGTCTCGAGCCTGGCCAACACGTCGGCAGCGGGGTGACCGTAGCGGTTCCGGCCGACCGAGATCAGCACGACGCGCGGTCGCGCGGCACGGAGCAGATCCGCTCCCGTACTCGTCGACGAGCCGTGATGCGGCGCGAGCAACAGCGGCGTGGGCGGCACGGGGAGGTCGCGCTCGACCGCGCTGGGGACGTCGCCCAGGAGCAGCAGCCAAGGGTCGCCGCGGTATCGCAGCAGCAGCGCGACGCTGTCGGCGTTGCCCTCGCCGACGGGCACATGGGTGGGGTGCAGGACGTCGACGCGCAGCGATCCGATCTCGGCGTGCTCCCCGCGGCGGACCTGGCGGATCGGGACGCCGCGCAGCCGGGCCGCCTGTTCCACCGCCTGCCAGGCCGGACGCCCCGGCTCCGGGTGTCCCACCCACAGCTCCCCGACGGCGAGCGCGCCCAACACGGCCGGTATGCCGCCGACGTGGTCGAGGTCGGGGTGGGTCGCGACGACGAGCGGCAAGCGCCACACGCCGAGGGCGCGCAGCGCAGGCACCACGACGCGCTCCCCCACGTCGGTGCCTCCGAAGGTGACGCCGCCAGCGTCGACCAGGATCGCCGAGCCGCCACCGAGCCTCACCACGACGGCGTCGCCCTGCCCGACGTCGAGGACGATCACCTCGGGCACACCGTGGCGGTCGGGGAGGCCCCACGCCACCACGCCGGCCGCGAGGACGACCCACCACGCCGATCGCCACCCGAGCGCACCGTGGAGCGCCAGCGCCACACCCGCCAGCGCCAGTCCGGCCAGGACGTGCCCCTCGCTGCCGACCGCTCCCCACGGCAGCGACGGCATGCGGGCGGCGCCGTCCGCGACGGCGAGCAACGCCTCGGCCAGCGGCCGCACCACGGCGTTCACCGCGAGCGCGAGCCCGGGGTGCACCACACCGGCCAGTCCGGCCAGCGCGCCGAGCGGCACGAGGGCCGACGCCAGCGGCACCGCCACGAGGTTCACGAGCGGGGCTGCCAGCGGCACCGCACCGAAACCGCCAGCGACCACGCTCACCGTAGCCGCCTGCGCGGCGCCGCTCGTCGCCAGCGCCGCGATCGTCCAGCGCACCGCGACGTGCCGGGCACGCGCGCCACCCCAGCGCGCGCCGCCCCTGCGCACGCCCGGCGCTTCGCGCGACCAGCGCAGCACCGGACCGGCCAGCAGTACGATGCCGGCAACCGAGGCGAACGACAGCACGAAGCCGAGGTCGCCGACCCACGCCGGTGCCACCAGCAGACACGCCAGGGCAGCGGCGGCGAGGGAGGCGCCGAGCGGCGCCGAAGGCACCTCGGCCACGCGCGCGACGACGAGGACGCCCACCATGATCGCGGCGCGCACGACGCTCGGTCCCGGGCCGACCAGCGCGACGTACGCCGCGACCACCACCAGCACCGCGAGGCCGCCACGGCGGCGACCGAGGGGTCGCACGAGCAGGGCGACCGCACCGGCCAACACGCCGACGTGCAGCCCCGAGAGCGCCAACACGTGGGCCATGCCGGCCGCCGCGAACAGCGCCCGGAGCTCGCCGAGATCGTGACGGATGCCGAGCGTGAGGGCCTGCTGCAGGGCCGCGACACGCGGCGGCAACCCCTCGGTCACGCCGGCCTGCAGCGCGGCGCGCGCGGCCAACGAGCCACCCGGCGCGGCGTGAGCGTGGCGTCGCTCGACACGGAGCGCGACA
>SLSM01000274.1 GCA_007130445.1 Trueperaceae bacterium
GAGGTCCAGTCCGGCATGGGCCGCACCGGGCGCTGGTGGGCGGTCGACCACTACGACCTGGAACCCGACCTGGTCGCGACGGCGAAGGCGCTCGCGAGCGGGTTCCCGCTCGGCGCCGTCGTCGGGCGCGAGTCGGTGATGAACGCGCTCGAGCCGGCGATGCTGGGCTCCACCTTCGGCGGCAACCCGACCGCCTGCGCGGCGGCGCTCGCCACCATGGACGTGATCGAAGACGAAGGTCTGCTGGAGCGCGCCCAGACGATCGGCGCCGTGCTGCGCGAGCGCTTCGAGGCTCTGCGGGACCGCACGCCGCGGCTCGGCGACGTCCGCGGCCTGGGAGCGATGGTGGGCCTGGAGTTCGTGGCCGAGGACGGCTGCAGCCCGGACCCAGCGCTCGTGCACCGCATCGTCGAGGACTGCCGCGAGCGGGGCCTGCTGATCCTGCCGACGGGCACGTACGGCAACGTGATCCGGCTGCTGCCGCCGATCCGCATGAGCGACGCGGAGCTCAGCGAGGGCATCGCCACGCTGGAGGCGGCGATCACGGCCGCGCTGCGCGAGGCACCCGTCCCGGCCTGAGACCGCCCTCCTGGCGCTCAGCCACGCTCGATCGGGACGCCGACCATGTTGCCCCACTCGGTCCAGGAGCCGTCGTAGTTGCGCACGTCCGGGTAGTCGAGGAGTTCGTGCAGCACGAACCAGGTGTGGCTGCTGCGCTCGGCGATGCGGCAGTACGTGATCACCGGGGCGTCCGGTGTCACGCCGGCCTCCGAGTACAGGGCGCGGAGCTCGTCGGTGGACCGGAACGTGCCGTCGGAGCGCACCGCGAGGGCCCACGGCACGTTGGCCGCGCCGGGGACGTGGCCACCACGCTGGGCGCCCTCCTGCGGGTACTCGGGCATGTGCAGCTTCTCGCCCGAGAACTCCTGCGGGCTCCGCACGTCGACCAGCGAGCCGCGCCCGTCCTTGACCACCAGCAGGTGCTGCAACACGTCGCCGGCGAAGGCGCGGATGGAGGCGTCGCGGTAGCGGACGCGGTAGCGCGCCGGCGTCACGGCCGGCGCCGTCGCCTCCAGCGCGCGTGCCTCGGCGACCCACTTCTGGCGGCCGCCGTCCATCAGCCGCACGTCGTCGTGCCCGTTGTACTTGAAGAACCAGTAGGCGTAGGCGGCCCACCAGTTCGACTTGTCGCCGTAGAGGACCACGGTGTGCTCATTGCCGATGCCCTTGGCGGCCATGAGCTTCGCGAAGCCGTCTGCGTCGACGAAGTCGCGTACGTCGGGCCGCTGCAACTCGGTGAGCCAGTCCAGCGTGACGGCGCCGGGGACGTGGCCTTGTGCGTACAAGAGCACGTCTTCGTCGACCTCGACCAGCCGTACGGCGGGGTCGTCCAGATGGTCGTTCACCCAGTCGGTCGTGACGAGGACGTCGTGCCTGCGGTCGTCATGCATGCGGCTCTCCTCCGTTCCCCTCGGGGCTCTCCAGCCTACGCGAAGGGGCCGTCCGGACCGACGTCCGGGGCGACCGCGCGATGGGCGACGGCCGGCCCGTCCGCGCCCGACACGCGTGCTACGCTCGCGCCGTGTCGAAGACGATCATCGCTCCCTCCGTCCTGGCCGCCGATCTGGGTCGGTTGGCGGAGCAGCTGGCCGCCGTGGAAGAGGCTGGCGCGACGTGGCTCCACGTCGACGTCATGGACGGCCACTTCGTTCCCAACCTCAGCTTCGGCGCACCCATCGTGGCGGCCGTCCGCCGAGCCACACGCTGCCTCGTCGACGTGCACCTGATGATCGAGGCGCCCGAGCGCTGGGTCGAGTCCTTCGTGGACGCCGGTGCCGACTTGGTGAGCGTCCACGCCGAGGCCACACCGAACGTCCATCGGGCGTTGGCGGCGGTACGCGCGACTGGCGCCATGGTGGGCTTGGCCGTGAACCCGCTCACGCCGCTCGCGATCGTCGAGGAGGCGCTGGGCGAGATCGACCTCGCGCTGGTGATGTCGGTCGACCCAGGCTTCGGCGGGCAGCGCTACCTACCCGGCGCGAACCTCCGCTTGGAGCGCCTGCGCCACCTGCGCGACGCGACAGTGCCGCACGTGCTGCTGCAGGTCGACGGCGGCATCGACGAGCACACCGTCGCTGCCGCGCGTCGTGCCGGTGCCGACGTGCTCGTTGCAGGCAGCGCCGTCTTCGGGTCCGACGACCCCGGCGCGGCGTTCGCTCGCCTCAGGAGCGCGGCGAGCTCCTGAGGCTCAGGCCGCGTCGAGGAAGCGTCCCATGCGGCGGAACCGCTCCCGCCGCTCGCGGATGAGGTCGTCGGGAGTGTGCGATCGGAGCTCGGCAAACGCCCGCTCGATGGTGACACGAACGGTCTCGATCGCTGCGGCGGGGTCCTTGTGCGCGCCGCCGATCGGCTCCTCGATCACCTCGTCGACGACGCCCTGCTCGAGCAGGTCGTACGCGGTGAGCTTGAGCGCCTCGGCCGCACTGGGCGCCTCGGCCGCGTCGCGCCACCGGATCGCGGCGCACGACTCAGGGCTGATCACCGAGTAGATGGCGTGCTCCAGGATGAAGACCCGGTTGGCGACGCCGATGGCCAGCGCCCCGCCTGAACCGCCCTCGCCGATCACGATGCTCACCGCCGGCACGCGCAACCGGCTCATGCGCTGGATGCTGGCGGCGATCACCCACGCCTGCCCCTGCTCCTCGGCGGCGATGCCTGGGTACGCGCCCGGCGTGTCGATCAGCGTGACCACCGGCAGGTTGAACTTGTCGGCCACGTCGAAGAGCCGCATGGCCTTGCGATACCCGCTCGGGTGGGCCATACCGAAGTTGCGGTGGATGTTCTCCTTGGTGTCGCGCCCCTTCTGCTGGGCGAGCACCACGACACCGGTGTCACCGACCCGCGCGAGGCCACCGACGAGTGCCGGGTCGTCACCCATCGTGCGGTCGCCGTGCAACTCGGTGAAGTCGTCGACCGCCCGCGCGAGGTAGTCGAGCGCGGTCGGACGCCCGGCCGCGCGTGCGACCTGCACGCGCTGCCAGCGGCTGAGGTTGGCGAAGGTGTCGCGCGTGAGCGTCGCCAGGCGCTGCTCGAGCGCGGTGATCTCGCCCGACAGGTCGACCTCTTGCTCCTCGGCGAAGGAGCGCATGTCTCGGATGCGGGCCTCGAGCTCGTCGATCGACTTCTCAAACGGCAGGGGCACGGACGGCCGCCTCCTCGTCGCTATCGCTACCCATGGCGCCGTCTGGGTCGTCGGTCGCTTCATCTGGCGCCATCGCAGGCGCCGGCAGCGGCGCCGGGAGCACGCCCTGCGTGCCGATGCCGGCGAGCAGGAGCCGCGTGAACGCAGCGATGCGCGCTTTGAGCTCTGGCCGGGGGATGACGTCGTCGAGCATGCCCTTGCGCAACAGGAACTCGGAGCGCTGGAAGCCCTCAGGCAGGTCCTGCTTGATCGTCTGCTGGATGACCCGGGGTCCCGCGAAGCAGATCAACGCGCCGGGCTCGGCGATCACGAGATCGCCCAAGGTCGCGAAGCTGGCGGTCACACCGCCGGTGGTGGGGTCGCTCAGGACGCTGATGAACGGCAGTCGCCGCTCGGACAACGCCTCGAGCGCGACGGTGGTCTTCGCCATCTGCATCAGCGACAGGGCGCCCTCCTGCATGCGAGCGCCCCCCGATGCGGAGACGCTGACGAGCGCCCGACCCTCGTCGGCCGCGCGTTCGGCGGCGCGCGCGATCTCCTCGCCGACCACGGACCCCATCGACCCGCCCAGGAACGAGAAGTCCATGACCGCCAGTGCCACCGGAATGCCGTGCAACGTCGCGCCGCCCGTGACGATGGCGTCCGGTCTGTGCGCGCGTTGCTGGACCGACGTCAAGCGCTCCCGATAGGGCTCGGTGTCGACGAAGCCGAGCGCGTCGACAGGCTCGACGCTACCCGACCAACGCTCGAAGCTGCCCTCGTCCGCCAGCATCTCCACGCGCGCGTCGACGGGCATGCGCTCGTGATGCGAGCACTCCGGGCAGACGTAGAGGTTGGCGACCAGGTCCTTGCGGTAGATCTGCGCGTGACAACCCGAGCACTTCAGCCACAACCCAGCCGGGCTGGCGTCGTCGTCGCCGCGGGTCGGCCGCTTGCGGCGGAACCAGCGTTCAAGCGCCATGCGTCCTCCTCGCC
>SLSM01000109.1 GCA_007130445.1 Trueperaceae bacterium
CTCAGCTCTCCCTGCCGGACCCAGCGCGCGAGCGCGCTGGCGACCTCGACCAGCGTGAGGTCGCTGATGTCGACGCTCTCGCTGCGAGCTCGAAGGAAGGCCTCGACCGCGTCGCTGTGAGCCTCGCTCCGGTAGTAGGGGAGGAGCGCGGTCGTGTCGAGGTAGACGTTCACCAGCGCTCCCCCTCGCGTGCGTCGCGCACGTCCTCATCGGCACCACGGCGCATCGCCGGCAGCTGCGCACGCAGCGCGGCGCGCGACGGGAACGGCTCCATCTCGCGGTCGATGCCCACGAGGCGGGCTACGGGGCGGTCGCGCCGGAGGACGATCACCTCGTCGCCCGCCTCGACGTCGTCGAGGAGCGAGGCGAGCTTGGCGCGAGCGCTGCTGACCACGTGGCGGTGCATGGCTACCTCCTGTTCAACACACATGTACATGATGGCCGAACGGCCGCACGCCGCATCTCGGCAGCGATGCACGGCGTTCGTCGCGGGCCCCGGGCCGCTGGTACCCTGACACCGTGCCGATCCCCGATCTCGACCACGCCCGCAGCGTCCTGAAGCGCGTCTTCGGCTACGACGCCTTCCGCGGCGAGCAGGCTGCGGTGATCGAGACGCTGCTCCGCGGCGACGACGCGCTGGTCCTCATGCCCACCGGCGGCGGCAAGTCGATGTGCTATCAGCTCCCCTCGCTGGTGCGCCCCGGTCTCGGCCTGGTCGTGTCGCCGCTGATCGCCCTGATGCAAGACCAGGTCGACGCGCTGCGCCAACTCGGCGTGCGCGCAGCGTTCCTCAACAGCTCGCTGCCCCCCGCCGAGGCCGACCAGGTCCAGCGCGACGCGCTGGACGGGCGACTCGACCTGCTCTACGTGGCGCCCGAGCGGCTCCTGACCGAGCGCTTCCTGCGGCTGCTCGACCAGGTCGACCTGGCACTGATCGCCATCGACGAGGCGCATTGCGTGTCGCAGTGGGGCCACGACTTCCGGCCCGAGTACCTCGGCCTGGGGGTCCTGGCGGAGCGCTACCCGAACGTGCCGCGCATCGCCCTCACGGCCACCGCCGACGAGGCCACGCGCCGCGAGATGCGCGAGAAGCTGCGCCTGGAGCGCGCGCGCACGTTCGTCGCCAGCTTCGACCGACCCAACCTGCGCTACGTGGTCGTCGACAAGCACGACGCTCGAGCCCAGCTGCTGCGACTGTTGCAGCGCGAACACCCGGGCGAGGCCGGGATCGTCTACTGCCTGTCGCGCAAGAGCGTCGACCAGACGGCCGCCTGGCTGGTCAAGCAGGGCGTCGCCGCGCTGCCGTACCACGCCGGGCTCGACGCCGGCACGCGCCGCACCCACCAGCAGCGCTTCCTGCGCGAGGACGGCGTGGTGGTCGTCGCCACGATCGCGTTCGGGATGGGCATCGACAAGCCCGACGTGCGCTTCGTGGCCCACCTCGACGT
Organism: Trueperaceae bacterium; assembly: GCA_007130445.1. Lineage (GTDB taxonomy): Bacteria > Deinococcota > Deinococci > Deinococcales > Trueperaceae > CSSed10-48. The sequence goes on from SLSM01000109.1 coordinate 1,449, forward strand.
GCCCCGCAGTCTCGAGGGCTACTACCAGGAGACCGGCCGCGCGGGCCGGGACGGACTCCCCTCGACGGCCTTCATGACGTACGGTCTCGCCGACGTGGTCGCCATGCGGCGGCTGCTGGCGTCCGGCGGCGCTGACGACGCCGTCAAGCGCATCGAGCATCAGAAGCTCGACGCGCTCCTGGCCTACTGCGAGACCGCGGGCTGCCGGCGCGAGGCGCTGCTCGCGTACTTCGGCGAGCGCTACGAGGGGCCCTGCGGCAACTGCGACACGTGCCTCACACCGGTCGAGACCTGGGACGGCACCGTGGCCGCCCAGCAGGCGCTCTCGGCGGTGGTGCGCACCGGCCAGCGCTTCGGCGCAGGGCACGTGATCGACGTGGTGCTCGGCAAGCGCACGCCGCGCGTCGAGGCGCTCGGTCACGACGCCCTGCCGACGTTCGGCGTCGGCTCGGAGCACGACGAGCGCCGCTGGCGCTCGGTGATGCGCCAGCTCGTCGCGAGCGCGATGCTCGTGCCGGACGCCGACGGCTACGGCGTGCTGCGCGTCGGCCCCGGCGCGGCGGCGGTGCTCAAGGGCGAGCGAGCGGTGCGTCTCAGGCGCGACCCGGAGCGTGTGCGCGCGCCGCGCTCGCGCACCGCGGCCAAGGCGCGCGCGGTCGCCGATCTGGACCCCGAGGCGTTGGCGCGCTTCGAGGCCCTGCGGGCGCTGCGAGCCGAGCTGGCGCGCGAGCAGGGTGTGCCGGCCTACGTGATCTTCCACGACGCCACGCTGCGCGCGATGGCGGAGCGCGACCCGCGCACGCGCGAGGCCCTCGCGACCATCACCGGCGTGGGCGCCAGCAAGCTCGAGCGCTACGGCCCTGCCGTCCTGGGCGTCCTGCGCGGCGACGGGGGCGATGACGCCTCGAACGTCGCTCTCGATCGCTTCGCCGACGCCGGCGCCGACGTGGGCGCGGCCGACGATCCGGGCGCCGATCCCGACGCCGACACCGCCACGCGCACGCGCGACCTGATCCTGGCGGGCAACACGCCGGCGGCGGTGGCGCGCATGCGCGGGCTCACCGAGCGAACGATCGAAGACCACGTGGCCGAACTGGTGCGGCGCGGCGAGATGACGCCGGAAGAGGCGACGGGGCTCGAGAGCGAGGTGCTCGAGAGCGTCCGCCAGGCGATCGAGGCCCAGAGCGAGGCGGGCGGTGAGCGCCGCCTGCGCCCCGTCTTCGACGCCTTGGGTGGGCGCTTCAGCTACGCCGTCATCAAGTGCGTGATGGCGGCACAGCGGTGACGTCACTGGAGCGGGCGCCCGCCGGGTCCACCACCAGCACGTAGCCGTACGGCGCACGCGACCCCTCGCGCAGCGGCTCCAGCGTCACGGCGGCGGCGCGTCCCGGCAGGGTCGGCGCACGCACCTCGATCGGCCCGTCGGTCGACTCGCGACCGTGCAGCGCGGCCGCCACGCTCGGCAACAGCCGACCGAGCGGCCGGGCGCCGTCGTCCGCATGCGGCAGCAGGCGCGCCGCCGCGGCGTTGCAATCGAGCACGCGCCACTCGCTGTCCAGGAACAGCACCAGCGAGTCGGCATCGGCCCAGCGCTCGCGGTAGGACGTGGGCGGAAGGCGTAGGAAGCGCCCCGCGGTGATCGCGACCGTGAGCGCGGCGGTCGCTGCGACGAAACCGACCACCGTCAGCTGGACGCCCGGCACGGGGTGCCAGCCGGCGAGGTCGAGCAGGTTGCCGACGATCGGCACCGACACCGCGACGAGCAGCCAACGCAGTTGCCTACGCACGGTCGTCGAACGCGCTCGTGCGCCGCGCCAGACGATCACGGCGCCGACCGCGAGCAGGGCGTAGCCGTACGGGACGTGGACCCACCAGAACCACGGACCACGCTGCGTCGCCCCGGACGCGTCCGACACGAGGAGCCATCCGACGCGCGGTGCTGCGAGCGCGAGCCCGATCGTCATGAGCGGCACGAGCGCCAGGAGCGCGGCGCGCGTCCGGCGCGGCCCGCCATGGCCGATGAAGGCGTCCACGAACGCCAGCCACGCGACCGGAGCGAGCGCCGCGCCGACGAAGGCCAGCCGCTCCCACAGCAGCGTCCAGGTCCCCGCCGCTCCGCCGAGCGCGGCGCTCAGCGCACCGGCGGTCGCCGTGAACGACCACCATGCCACCACGGCGACGAACGGCAGGAACCAACTGCGCGCAGGCGTGGGGTCGGTTCGCAGCACGCGCCAACCGAGGCCGCACACCGAGGCGAGCGCCAGTGCGTGCGCGAGCACGGCCACGGTCATGGCGAGGGGTCGGCAGCGGGCGGCGGGTCGTCGGGTACGCCCACGCAGGCCGCGCTCAGCCGTGCGATCACGAGCGCGGTCAGGATGGTCATGCGCTCAGCGTAGTGGCGGCGAGAGGCGCGGTCAATCGCGCCTCCGTGGCGGTGCTCAGCGCACCTCGGCGCCCGCGACGGGATCTCGATCGACCGTCACGACCGCCAGCGCGCCGTCGGGGTCTTCGGCCGAGAGCACCATGCCCTGCGACGTGACGCCGCGGAGCTTGACCGGCTTGAGGTTCGCGACGATCACGACCTTCTTGCCTTTGAGCTGGTCGGGCGCGTAGTGGGCGCGGATGCCCGAGACGATGGTGCGCGTCTCGCTGCCGAGCGACACGGTCAAGACGAGGAGCTTGTCGGCCTTCGGGTGGGGCTCGACGTGCGTGACGAGCGCCA
>SLSM01000050.1 GCA_007130445.1 Trueperaceae bacterium
CCCGTCTTGGCAGCGATGGCCTACACCAACATGGGTGTGACCGGCCTCGCCTGCATCTTCCGGGCGCGATAGGAGACCGCGATGCTTGAACGTTGGATGAACGCCAAGACCGAGGACGGCAAGGTCCTCGGCTTCCTGCAGAACTTCTTCTTGCTGATCGCCGCCTTCGGCTTCTTCTTCTACGGTGTCGAGCACTGGGTCATCGACCACTACATGGAGAGCTTCTGGGCGCGTTGGCCGTTCTACGTGTCGATGATCGGGCTGCCGCTGGCGCTGGCCATGTTCTTCACCGTACACAAGGCCGTGCGAATCCCATTCACCATCTGGATGGTGGTGTCGGTCCTGACCGGGTTCGCCGGTGCGCTGCTGCACCTGATCTGGAACGCCAACGACCTCGGCGTCAGCCTCTTCACCATCTCCGGCCTCCTGGAGTCGTTCCAGGTCCCGTACCGCCCGGTGCTCGCCGGACTCGCCCACACGCACGTCGGCGCCGTCGGCCTGGTCGTCGGCTTGACCGCCGTCGTCAAGGAACCTTCATCGTCCTCCGCGCCTCCACACACGGCGCCACGCGACACTGTGCGGTAACGCGCACCGAAAGGAACGTCTCATGATCAAACTCATCACCGCCACCGCCTTCGCCCTCCTCGTCAGCCTCGCCGCTGCGCAACCCGCCATCGACGGCGCCATCGCCGATGGCGAGTACGCCAACACCCTCACGCACGACGGCTCCGGCATGGTCCTGTACTGGACCGTCGACGGCGACATGCTCTACATGGGCTTCACGCTCGAGGCGCGCGGCTGGGTCGGCGTCGGCTGGGGCGCCGAGATGACCAACCGCAAGGCCGGCTTCGACGTCCTGATCGTGACCGAACAGGGCGGCGAGTTCGTCGCGCTCGACATGTTCCAGGAGAGCGCCCGCGGCGAGCCCGTCCTCGACAGCGAGGAGGGCGGTAGCAACACCATCGCCGACTTCGCCGCGACGCGCGACGGCGACCTGTGGACCGTCGAGTTCTCCCGCCCGCTCGACACCGGTGAAGACACCGACGTGGCGATCACGCCCGGCACCCCGATGATCTTCATGGGCGCCTACGCCAACGTGATGGACGTGAGCCGTGCGCACGGCCGCAGCACGCAGGGCGGTGCCTGGTACATCGAGGACTTCACCTTCTGACCTGCGCCCCATCGCGCTGACGCGTCGTGCCCACCAGGGCGTGCCGCTCGACATCGCCCCCGCGACCGACGACGGTCGCGGGGGCGATCGCGTGGATCAGGCCGCGTGGTGCGGACGCGTGGGGATCACGCGGACGAACACGTACAGCTGGATCAGCGCCGCGCCGGCCAGGAACGCGCGGAGCGGCCACGACGGGACCAGCCAGATCGCCGTCGCGAGCATGAGGCTCCAGCTGAACGCGATCGTGGCGGCCTTGAACCGCAGCGTCAGGCCTCGACCGCTCTGCAGGTCGTGGAGGAGCGGACCGAAGCGCTTGTGCTCCATGAGCCAGCGGTGGAGACGGGGGCTACTCCGGGCGAACGCGAACGCGGTGAGGAGCAGGAACGGCGTGGTCGGGATGCCGCGCACGACGATGCCGATCATCGCGAGCGTGAACGTCAGGCAGCCGAAGGCGAAGTACGCCGCTCGTACGAGCGGGTTCGCTGCCGGACCCGTGGCCTCGGCTGGAACGGTGGCGACCCGGTCGGCCGCGGGTGCGGGTACCGACTCGAGCTGTGGGGGAGGCTCGGAACCGACCATCTGGCATGAGCGTAGCCCTGGTGGGGCGAGCGGTCAACGGATTCGCGACAGGGGGGCGGGCATGTCTGGTGGACGAGTGTCCCTGTGCGACACGTCATCAATGTGGACAATGGAGTCCATGAACTTCCGGCCATGAGGGCCGGCCGAGGAGGACCGTCGTGCATCCAACCGTCACCACCACCGACACCATCACCATCGACGTCGCGAGCCTGCCACCCGGCTCGTGCCGCCAGACGATCGAGAACACGTTCGAGTCGCTCGCGCCGGGCACCGCCCTCGAGATCATCGTCGACCACGATCCCGCACCGCTGCGTCAGCGCTTCGCGTCGATGCGCCCCGGCGCTTCTCAGTGGACGTACCTCGAGGCCGGACCGACCACCTGGCGCGTCCGCGTGGAGCGGCTCGCCTGACGACGACGCACCGCGTGCGCCTGCGCACGATCGCGCTCCCCGTCGAACACGGCGCGTGGGGCTTCCTCCTCGAGCCGGCGCTCCTGGGGCTCCTGGTCGCGTGGAGCGCCGCCGGTGCCGTGCTCGTGATGGCGGGGCTGGCCGCGATCCTGCTCCAGACGCCTCTCAGCCTGGCGCTCGGCGACGTGCGGCGCAGACGCGTCTCTCCGAGGACTCGTCTCGCCTGGCGCTTCGTGGCCCTCTACGGCACCATCCTCCTCGGCGCCGTGGCGGTGGCGGTCGCGCTGGCGGGGACACCCACGATCCTGGTGCCCGCGCTCGTCGCGGCGCCGCTCGCGCTGGCGCAGCTCTGGTTCGACGCCCACGGACGTGCACGGGAGTGTGCCCCCGAGGTGCTCGGTGCGCTCGCGATGGGGTCGCTCGCCGCCTGCATCGCCGTCGCCGCTGGCTGGGGCGTCATCGCCGCGCTGGGCCTATGGGCGCTCCTCGCCGCCCGGACCGTCCCCACGATCGTGTACGTTCGGGCACGCTTGCGCCTCGAGCGCGGCCGCACCGTCGATCCCACGCCCGTATGGGCCGTGCACCTGCTCGCGCTGGTGTTCGTGGCGGTCGCGGCGGCGCTCACCGATCTCGCCTGGCTCGTCCTGCTGCCGTACGCGGCGCTAGCCGGCCGCGCGGCGCTGGGCGTCTCGAGGTCGCGGGTCAGCGTGTCGGCCAAGGTCATCGGGTTTCGCGAGCTCGGCTTCGGCATCGCGCTGGTCGTGTTCCTCGCCCTCGTGCTCTGACGCACGAGCGGATGCACGGCGCGTTGACAGGCCCTTCGCCGCGGGCGGATACTGGGGGTGTCGAACGCGTCTGCGCGCACCTTGGCTCTTGGGCGTCGTGCCGCACGAGATCGTGACCCGTGTGATTGTGCTCGTCGCGAAGCCGGGAGCAGCGCAGGCGCCGTTCCGGCCTACGCGTCGGCGAGCGTCGAATGCGTTCCGTCGATGCATCGTCCGATCGTGACGCCCGGCGCATGCGACCATCGCTCAACCCGCCGAGCATCGCCGTCTCGAGGAGGTGATCACGCAGGAGGCACAGCAGCGAACGGTTCCCCATCGTTCTGCACCAGGGATCGCGCCTACGCGCGTCCCCTCATCATCACGGAGGTACCCATGCGGAAGACCCTCACCCTCGCCCTCGCCCTGTCGCTCGGCCTGGCCAGCGCACAGCTGACGTTCTGGACGACGGAAGAGCAGCCCGAGCGCATGGCGATCCAGAACCAGATCGCCGCCGACTTCGAGGCCGCCTCCGGCATCAGCGTCACCGTCGTGCCCGTCACGGAGAGCCAGCTCGCAGAGCGCGTCACCGCCGCCTTCGCGGCGGGCGACTTGCCCGACGTCATCTTCCACCCCGTGAACTACGCCCTCGGATGGGCCGAGGCCGGCGTCATCGACACGGCCGCGGCGACCGAGGTCATCGATCAGCTCGGACGCAGCACCTTCGGTGCCGCCGCTCTCGATCTCGTCGAGTTCCGTGGCGAGTTCACCTCGGTGCCCGCCGACGGCTGGACGCAGCTGCTGCTGTACCGCTCGGATCTCTTCGAAGAGGCCGGCCTCGCGCCGCCCACGACCTTCGAGGCCATCCTCGCCGCTGTCGACGCACTGCACGATCCACCCAACATGTACGCCTTCGTCGCCGCCACCGACCCGAGCCAGGACTACATGATGCAGGTGTTCGAGCACTTCGCGCTCGCGAACGGCGTGCACCTCGTCGACGACATGGGCAACGTCACGCTCGACGTGCCGCAGATGGTCGAGACGCTCGAGTTCTACAAGCGGATCGCCGATGCGAGCCCGCCGGGCAACCTGTACTGGCTGCAGTCGCGCGAGCTCTATCAGGACGGCAGCGCGGCCATGATCGTCTGGTCGCCCTTCATCATCCCCTCGCTGGTCGGCCTGCGCGACTCCGTGCCGGTCACGGCCGACGACGACCACTACTCGGGCTGGTTGGCCGAGCGCACCGAGTTCGCGACCCGCATCGCCGGGCCGAGCAACCCGGCCGGCGCCGGCTGGGCACAGCTGCAGTACCTGGCCATCACCGTCGACGCCGACATCGACGCCTCGCAGGAGTTCATCAGCTACCTGCTGAGCGACGGATACCTCGACTGGATGTCGATGGCGCCGCAAGGCAAGTTCCCGGTCCGCTCCGGCACCGTCGACCAGCCCGACCTGTACGCCCAGGGCTGGGCGGGCCTCGAGATCGGGGTCGATCGCTTCCAGCCGCTCTCCGACTTCTACGACGCCGACGTGATCAACGCGATCGTCGAGGGCCTCGAGACGGGCAGCCGTTGGGGCTTCGCCCAAGGTGAGGGAGCCCTGGTCGGGACGCTGTACGGCACCCGCGTCATGGCCGAACTCGTGCGCGAGTTCCTCGACGGTGACCGCACCGCCGAGGAGACCGCCCGCCAGATGCAAAGCCGCGTCGAAGCCTTGCGCTGACGCAACTCCCGGATGGCCGACCCCTTTCGGTCGGCCATCCGCCCCTATCTCATCGAACGAAGGAGGATTCGCATGGCGGTGCGACGCATGACGCTCGAGGCCAGGGAGGCGCGCCTCGCGTACTGGATGCTGGCGCCGACGTTCGCCGTCATCCTCCTGATCGTGCTCTTCCCAGTGCTGCTCAACGTGTGGCTCAGCTTCAAGGCCGTCACCCTCGCCGATCTGCGCGCGCCCGTGCCTGTCGCCAACGAGCGCGTGATGCAGCAGCCGGAGGCCGCTGGTGACGAACTCGTGCTGCGCCTCACGATGCGCAACGGGAGCCAGCGCATCACCCTGTTCGGGGTCGATTGGCAGAAGACGCTCCCGGCGGGCCTCACGCTCACGTCGGTCGAGCCGCGCTGCGCCCAGGACGGGCGCACGGTCGCCTGCGCGTTCGGCGACTGGGAAGGCGGTTATCGAGAGACGCTGGAGCTCACGTTCGTGGCCGATGCGGCGTATCTGCAGGCCGGCTCGCCCGACGTGCGCGAGGCGCCGACCGACATGCGCGCCCGGGCGGAGAACGTCATCACGAACCTCGTGTTCACGCTCGACAACTACCGACGGGTGTTCACCGGCACGGACTTCTGGGCGTCGCTTCGCATCACGCTCGTCTATACGTTCTTCAGCTCGGTCGGATCGATCCTGCTCGGGCTGTTCGCCGCGCAGCTGCTCAACTCGAGCTTCCGCGGTCAGGGGCTGCTGCGAGGCCTGTTCCTGTTCCCGTACGTCGCCCCCGTCATCGCTGTGGCGTTCGTGTGGGCGTTCTTCCTCGATCCCTTCAGCGGCACCGTGAACGCCCTCGGCCAGCGCTGGGACCTGCTGGCCGGCCCGGTCAACTTCCTGGGTCAGCGCTCGATCGACCTGAGCTTCTTCGGGGCGTCGTTCGCCTTCCCGTTGGCGCTCGCGACGGTGGTGGCCTTCAGCTCCTGGAACTACTTCCCGTTCGCGTTCCTGTTCATCCTCGCGCGGTTGCAGGCCGTGCCGGTCGACATGTACGAGGCGGCCGACGTCGATGGCGCGGGGCCATTCGCGCAGTTCTGGTTCATCACGCTGCCGAACCTCGCGGGCATCCTGGCGGTCCTCTTCTTGTTGCGGTTCATGTTCTTGATCAACAAGTTCGAGGACATCTTCCTGCTCACCGGTGGTGCGGCGGGTACGAAGAATCTGCCCGTGCTGATCTACGACGAGGCGTTCGCCCGCTCCGACATCGGCGCTGGATCGGCGGTCGCGATGGTCCTGTTCCTGGTCCTGCTCATCTTCATGGTCGTCTACTATCGCTTCGCCCCGGAGAACGAATGATGTCCGCGACGAAGGCCATCACCCGGCCGCGCTTCTCGCTGGCGTCGATCGTGATCGCCGCCGGCGTCGGCAGCCTCACGGTGGGCATGGTCGTCGCGTTGTGGGCCTTGGTCGCCACCGTCGTCGGTGGCATGGTCACGACCCTTCCGCTCGGACAGGCGCTGCTCGTCGGTCTCGTGCTCGGCGCCGTGATCGGTGCCTTCCGTGCGCATCGCGACACGCCGGTGGTGATCGCGATCGCCGCCGGCCTCGTCGTGGCGCTCGTGTGGTTGCTCGTCAGCGGTTTCCGCCCGCTCGGCCTCGAGGCCGTCGAGCCCGTGTGGGGCGTCGCCTACGCCTTCATCGCCATGGCGGTCGCGGGGCACCTGGTGCGCTACGGTCTGCGGGACTTCGACCTGAGGCGGCCACGGCGTGACGTGATCGAACGGGTGATCGTCCGGTTGTTGCGCGGGTTCGGCTTCTCGTTCTTCGCCGTGATCATCCTCTTCCCGTTCTGGTACATGCTGTCGTCGTCGCTGAAGGGGCGCGCCGCGATGCTGCGCGATCCCGCGAACCTCGCGATCGAGTTCGGCCTCGGCGTTCGCGGCTTGCTGGTCGGGTATCGCGAGGTGCTGTTCACCTTCGACTTCTTGAACTTCATCGGCAACAGCGCGCTCGTGGCCTTCGTGACCATGGTCGTGACGCTCGTGATGGCGGTGCTCGGTGCCTATGCCGTCACGCGACTGGCGTTCCCCGGCCGCACCTTCTTGTCGCGCTCGATCCTGCTGATCTACATGTTCCCGGCGATCGTGTTGGTGATCCCGCTCTACGCCGTGTTCACGCAGCTCGGCCTGCGCAACACCCTGCCGGGGCTGTTGATCGTCTACCCGGCCACCACGATCCCCGTCGCGTTGTACATGCTGCGCAGTTACTTCCAGACGCTGCCAAAGGACCTGGAGGAGGCCGGGTTGATCGATGGCTGTACGCGCGCCCAGGTCATCTGGCGCATCACGCTCCCGCTGTCGATGCCCGCGATCGCCTCGGTCGGACTGTACGTGTTCATGATCGCGTGGAACGAGTTCCTGTTCGCGTTCATGTTCCTCGACAACCCCGCCATCTTCACGCTCCCGCGCGGCATGGTCATGCTCGACAGCCAGGAGGTACCGCGGCAGTACTTGATGGCCGGCGCCATGATCATCACGCTGCCGATCATGCTGCTGTTCTTCTGGTTCGAGAAGTACCTGGTCGGTGGACTGACCGCCGGCGGCGTGAAGGGCTGACGTGCGGGCTCTGTACGTCTCGACGCGGCTCGCGGGCACCGATGGCGTGAGCCTCGAGAACGCCAAGCTCCTCCACGTGTTGGAGGAGCTCGGCTTCTCGTCGCACATGTGCGCGGGTGAGCTCGACGCCGACGGACCACCCGGGAGTCTGGTGCCGGAACTGCACTTCCGGGACCCGCTGGCGGTCGAGCTCGGCGCGCGCTTCTTCGGCCCGGGCGAGCCCGACCCCGCCTTGCGTGACGACCTGCGGTCCCGTGCCGACACGTTGCGCGGCGCGCTGGAGCGTGTCGTCGACGAGGTGCGCCCCGATCTGCTGGTGCTGCAGAACGTGTGGGCGGTGCCGATGCAGCTGCCGCTCGCCGAGGCCCTGGCGGGGCTCGTGGCCGAGCGCGGCATCCCGACCCTCTCGCACGAGCACGACTACCACTGGGAGCGCGACCGCTTCGCCGCGGCGCGGCTGCCCGACTACCTGGACACCTATTTCCCGTTCGACGACCCTTCGGTCGTGCACCTGGCGATCAACAGCCTCGCGGCTGACGCGCTGCGTCGACGCCGCGGTGTGGAGGCGCTGGTGCTCCCGAACGTGCTCGACTTCGACACGCCGGCACCGGAACCCGACGCATTCGCGGCGACCTTTCGGGAGGCGATCGGCCTGAGCGGCGAGCAGCGGCTGATCCTGCAGCCGACGCGCGTGATCCCGCGCAAGGGCATCGAGCTCGCGATCGACCTGCTGGCCGAGCTCGGCGACGCGCGCAACGTCCTGGTGATCACGCACGCCGCTGGCGACGAGGGGCTCGACTACCTGCGCGCACTCGAGCGGCGCGCTCGCGAGCGCTCGGTCGACCTGCGTCTGGTCGACCACGTCGTCGGCGCGACGCGGGCGCCGGGTCCCGACGGTACACCGCGCTTCGCGCTGTGGGATACCTACCCCCACGCCGACCTGGTGACCTATCCGAGCCTCTACGAGGGGTTCGGCAACGCGCTGCTCGAGACGATCTGGTTCCGCAAGGCGGCGCTCGTCAACCGCTACGCCGTGTACGCGGCCGACATCGCGCCGCATGGGTTCCGCTTCGTCGAGATCGATGGCGTCGTGACCTCAGAGGCGGTTCGGGCGTTCGCCGCGCTGCTCGATGACCCCGCGGCGCGCGACGCGATGGCCGACCACAACCTGCGGCTGGCCCGGACACACTTCGGCTACGGCGCACTGCGCCGCGTCGTCGCCTCCGCACTCGACGCGCTCGGGCCGCCACCCCGACCCTGATACCCGCATGGGGTATCCTTGCGACAGGAGGTACCGTGATGGACCAACTCCGCGTGACCGTCCCATCCCCACTCGACCAGGTACGTAGCGCGCTCGAGGTCGCACTGAAGGCGAAGGGCTTCGGCATCCTCACCGAGATCGACCTGCAGGCCACGTTCCGCTCGAAGCTCGATACCGACCACGAGGGGCACCGCATCCTCGGCGTGTGCAAGCCGCAACTCGCCAAGCAGGCGCTCGACCTGGATCGAGACGTCGCGCTGCTCCTGCCGTGCACCGTCACGCTGCGTGAGGTCGAGGGCGGTACCGAGGTGCACGCGATCGATCCGCAGCACGTGTTCACGCTCGCCGCGAGCGACACGCGGGCGCAGTTGGTGCCGCTGGCCGCGCAGGTCCGCGCCGAGTTGGCCGAGGCCCTCGCCGGGATCGACGTCAGCGTGGCGTGAGACGCGCCTCGAACCCCGTCATCCGGGCGAGGGCATGGCTCGCGTCAGCGACGCGTCGACCGATTGCGACCATCGGTGCACCCGTGACGGGTACCGGATCACGTGCACGGTCTCCGGCGAGGCGACAGCGTCAACCGCGCGCCCCGTGGGCAGCCGCCGCGGCCAACCCGGACAAGTACGCGCCTTCGACGCGACCCTCACCGAACGCGTCGCCCGCGAGCGTCAGCCCGGGCGTGACCTCGAACGCTCGGTCTCCGAGCGTGTACTCGGGCTGCGCGTAGCGCCAGCGATGGTGGAAGGTCCACGTCGGGTCGGTGTCCCACTGCAGCAGTGGACGCGCGGCTGCGAGGAGGTCGGCCACGATCACCTCGGGTCGGTCCTCGAAGCGCAGACGGCTGAAACTCGGCGTGGCGTGCAGGACCAGCGTCACACCGTCGGTGGTGCCTGGTGCGCGACGACTGGAGTCGTGGGCGATCCAAGCGAGGTCGGGATGCTCAGGCAGCTGCACACCCGGCCATTCCGGCGCCTCGACGCCAGCGAAGCCGAGCGCCACGGTATGGCAAGGGGCGTAGGTGATGCCCTCTAGGCGGCCGCGGACGTCGTTCGTGATGTCGATGTCGATGAGGAGGGCCAGGGCTTGTGGGACCGGCGCCGTCACGATCACGGACGTCGCACGGAAGGTGGGGCCGTCGCGCGTCGCGACGCTCCAGCCGTCCGCGTCGGGCCGCACCGTGGAGACCGTCGTCTGGAGGCGTACGTCGAGCCCGTCGGCGAGCACCTTGCCGATGGCGTTCATACCCTCGGGGCAGGCGTAGCGGGGGTGCGATTCGGCGCTTGCCGGGCGCCACCCTTCGATCGACGTCCAGCGCGCGACGCCGCGGCTCCACTCCGTGACGACCTCCGCGGCCGACCATGCCTCCACCTGAGCAGCGAAGCGCTCGTCGCGGACGGTGATGAACTGCGCCCCGTGGTCGATCCGATGGCCGTGCACGGTGCGGCTCGCCGCGCGACCGCCGAACCCACGGCTCTTCTCGAGCACGACGACGTCGGCACCGCTGGCGCGTAGATCGCGCGCGGCGACGAGACCGGCTACGCCGGCACCAATGACGCATACGTCGCCCATGAGCGAGGAGGATACCGCGTCGTGACCTGCCGACCGTGTCCGCGCCCTCCGTCAGCGGCAGTGGTACCCCGATGGGGTATCATCGACGGATGCGGACGACGGAGGCAACGGACGAGAGGAGCGACCTGGCATGGGGGCTCTGAGCTTCGGTCCGCTCGTGCTCTCACTCGACCGCGCGTACGCGGGTGCCGGGTTCTTGGTGTTGCTCGCCGGCGCAGAGCTGCTCGCCCGCCGTGGGCGACCGGAACTGGCGACGTGGGGCTGGTACGCGGCGCTCGCGGCGTTCGTCGGCGCCCGCCTCGGCTTCGTGCTGGGCAATCTCGACTTCTACCGGACGACGCCGGGCGCCGTGTTCGCGATCTGGCAAGGCGGCTTCGCGCCCTGGTGGGGCGTCGCGGCAGCCGCCCTCGTCAGCCTCGTGTTCGCGCTTCGACTCCCGGCGCTGCGTGGCACGATGGCGGCTCTCGGCCTCGCGGCGATCGCCGCCTGGTGGATCCCCTCGGGTCTCCTGACACCGGTGACGGGCGCGGCCGGCGTCGCGCTGCCGGCGCTGACGCTGGCGTCGCTCGACGGACCGGAGATGCGGCTCGACCGGCTCCCGACCGGCGCCATCGTCAACGTGTGGGCGACGTGGTGCCCGCCCTGTCGCCGCGAGTTGCCGGTCTTCTTCGCGGCGGCCGAGCAGCATCCGGACGTCGCGGTGTTGCTCGTCAACCAGCGCGAGAGCGCCGCCCTGGTCCGCGGCTACCTGCAGGGCGCCGGGTTCCCGAGCACCGGAGTGCTCCTCGACTCCGACGGCACGGTCGGCACGGCGCTGCGGGTGGCGGGGCTGCCGACCACCTTCGCGTTCGACGCGAGTGGCGCGTTGGTCGACGTCCACGTCGGTGAGATCTCGGCGCCGGCCCTGGCGGCGATGATCGCGCGCGTACGCTGATCGGACCTGCTGTTCAGCCGATGCCTAGCACCTGGCACACGGTACCGGTGACGCCGAAGACGAGCAGGAGGAAGCCGATCGCGATCGCCGCGACACCGAGGAGCATGGTCTCGGTGCGGCCCACCGAGGCGACCTCGGCGCGTTGTGCACCATGCCCGATGAAGAACCGGACGACGGCGGCTGTGCCGATCACGAACACGAACGCTCCGAGAACCAGCATGAACGTACACATGGCGGCCTCCGTACCGGACCGGGGCACCCCCCGACCCACCCGGGTGCGGTGCGAAGAACCGCAGGATCGAGGTGGGGGGACGCCGTTCGTCTCGGCCACGAGGCCTGCTGGGTGCACTCGCACCCGTACACCACCATGGTAGCGCCGCTCAGGGCGTCGTGAGGTGCGTGCGCCCGCTCCCCAGCTCGTAGCTGAGGCCGACCACCCCGAGGCGGCCGTCGGCGACGCGCGTCGCGATGATGGGCCCGGCGTTGCGTAGGGCGGCGACCGTCATGCGCAGGTGCGCCTCGCCTGCGCGACACGCGAGGGCCTCCACGCCCTCGCCGGCCTCGCCGCGGCGGGCGGCGAAGGCCACCGCTGGCGCCAGCGGTGCCAGCACCTGGGCCAGGTGGCCTTCGGGCACCTCGTCTCCCCCGAAGGTGGCGGCGGCGGCGCGCACGGCGCCACACGCCTCGTGGGCCATGACGACGATCAACGACACGCCGAGTTCGAGCACGGCGAACTCGAGGCTGGCGAGCGCACCAGGCGTGAGGACCTGGCCGGCGTTGCGGACGATGAAGAGGTCGCCGAGGCCCTGGTCGAACACGAGCGTCGGCGGTACGCGGGCGTCCGAACACGCGAGGATCGCGGCGATCGGGTGCTGGCCCTCGGCGAGGCTGGCGCGCGTCTCACGCCCTTGGTGGGGGTGTCGAGGTGCGTCGTTCGCGTAGCGTTCGTTGCCCTCGAGGAGGGTGGCGAGGACCGACGCTGCGCTGGGTGGGAGGTGGGCGACCATTTGGCCAGGATACCCGGGGCGGGTATGTACGACAAGGCGAAGGAAGCGCGCCGCCGTTCAGTCGCTCGGGAAGGGGAGGGGCGGTTGGACGACGCGGCGGTCGACGGGGAAGAGCCCGCTCAGGCTCACGCCGACCAGCCGCAACGCGCCGACGGGTCGCGGCGTGGCGAACAACAGCGCGTCGGCCCACGGGCGCAGCTCCGTGGTCGACGCCACGGGCGTCGAAGGCGTGATCGATCGGGTGATCACCCGGAAATCGCGGTACTTCACCTTCACCGTGACCGTGCGCGCGGCCAGGTGGGCACGAACCAGGCGTCGCCCGACCGCCTCGCAGACGGCCGCGAGCTCGCCCTCCAGGTCGGCGCGCGCGCTGAGGTCGCGGTCGAACGTGCGTTCCGCGCCGATCGACTTGCGGCGGCGGTTCGGGACCACCGGGCGGTCGTCGATGCCTCGCGCGACCTGGCGCAGGAACGTCGCGAGTGAGCCGACGGCACCGACCAGCGTCGCCTCGTCGATGCGCAGCAGATCGGCCCCCGTCCGCACGCCGAGCGCGTGCAGGCGCTCGGCGGTCCGTGGTCCCACGCCGAAGAATGCCTCGATGGGCAACGCGGCGACGAAGCCCGGGACCTCCTCGGGCGTCACCACCGTCAGGCCGTCCGGCTTGTGCATGCCCGAGGCCACCTTCGCCACGAACTTGCCGTTCGCGACGCCGGCCGAGGCGGTGAGGCCGGTCGTCGCGCGGATCTCGGCCTTGATCGCGCGGGCGAGCAGCGTCCCGGACGGTGGTCCACGCTTGGGCTCGGTGACGTCGAGGAACGCCTCGTCGAGGGCGAGCGGCTCGACCAGGTCGGTGAAGGAACGGAACACCTCGTGCACCGCCGCGGACGCTTCGTGGTACGCCGCGAAGCGTGGCGGTACCACGATGAGTTCGGGGCATGCTCGCCGTGCGACGGCGGTCGGCATCGCCGAGCGCACCCCGAAGCGGCGTGCCTCGTACGAGGCCGTCATGACGACGCCCCGTTCGCTGCCACCCCCGACCGCCACGGGGCGTCCGCGTAGACGTGGCTCGTCGCGCTGCTCCACGGCTGCGTAGAACGCGTCCATGTCGACGTGCACCACCTTGCGCACCGAGGCCACGCTAGCAGGCGGGGGCACGGGTGTCGCTGCGCATTGGTGGACGGCGACCGCAGAATGGCCCGGCGCGGCATAGTAGATGCCATGCGCATCGAACAGATCGAGCTCCGCGAGGTCGCCATGCGACTGCGTTTCCGCTTCGAGACCAGCTTCGGCGTCGAGCAGGACCGGCGGATCGTGTTGATCACCGTCCGTGGCGATGGGGGAGAGGGCATCGCCGAGTGCGTCGCCGGTGAGTTCCCGGGCTACGCCTACGAGACGCGCGACACCGCTTGGGGCGTCATCAAGGACTTCGTTGCCCCCGTGGTGATGGGGCGCGACTATGCCACGCCGCATCAGCTCCTCCACGACCTGCGTTTCGTTCGTGGGCACAACATGGCGGTCGCGGCGGTCGAGATGGCGCTGTGGGACCTCCACGCCAAGTCGCTCGGCGTACCGCTCTGGCACCTGCTGGGCGGCGTCCGCACCGAGGTCCCGGTCGGGGTCTCGATCGGCATCCAGCCGAGCGCCGAGGCGACGGTCGAGGAGGCACGAACGCACCTCGCGCAGGGCTACCGGCGGGTGAAGCTCAAGATCAAGCCGGGTTGGGACGTCGTCCCGGTGCGCGCGGTGCGTGAGGCGTTCCCCGACGCCGACGTCACGGTCGACGCCAACAGTGCCTACCGTCTGGTGGACGCACCGATCCTGCGTCAGCTCGACGCCTTCGACCTGGCGTACGTCGAACAACCGCTCGCGCACGACGATCTGGTCGACCACGCCGCCCTGCAGGCGCAGCTGAGCACGTCGATCTGCCTGGACGAGTCGATCCACAGCGCCGAGGACGCCCGAAAGGGGCTCCAGATCGGCGCCGGTCGGGTCATCAACGTGAAGGTCGGGCGCGTGCGCGGCTACGTCGCGGCGCGGCGGCTGCACGACGTCGCCGTGGCGTTCGGTGCGCCGGTGTGGTGCGGCGGCATGCTCGAATCGGGCGTCGGACGAGCCCACAACCTGCACGTCTCGACGCTGGAGGGCTTCGTGTTGCCCGGCGATACGAGCAGCGCGAGCCGCTACTGGGACGAGGACATCGTCGAGCCGCTGCTCGACGCGGTCGACGGCGTCCAGCGGGTGCCCGAGGGCCCCGGCATCGGGGTGACGCTCAAGCACGACCTGGTGGAGCGGCTGACGCGGCGCGTCGAGGTGCTGTCCGCGTCCGTCTGAATCGACCCACCCCAGCGGGGGGAGCGCCGCCGCGTGGGCGCTCGTGAATGTTGGCACGATTCGTGTCCAGGTCGGTACACCTGCCGTGCGGCGAGGCGGGACATTCGGGGTTGACACGTCTCATTCCAGCTTCATAGACTTGGCCATAGACGACAAGGATATCTAGAACTCCGCTTTAGCGGCGGTCGGGATGCCGGGTCGACAAGGAGGCCAAGAGGATGACGCAGTCCACTGGGTACGCGATCACGGCGCTCGGCCACGTCGCGTCTTCGGGTGGGAAAGCGCTGTTCATCAAGGACATCGCGGAGGCGACGGGCCTCCCGCACCCCTACCTCGCCAAGATCATCCACACGCTCGCGCGTCGCGGTCTCGCCGTCACGCGGCGTGGTGTGGGCGGGGGGGTGGCGTTGGCGCGTGAACCGGGCGACATCACCCTCTACGACATCGCCTACGCGCTCGACGACCCACTCTTGCAGGAGCGCTGCATGCTCGGGACGGTCGAGTGCAGCGACGAACGCGCGTGTCCGGCGCACGCCTTCTGGTCACAGCACCGCAAGGAGCAGATCGACTTCTTGCGCACGAGCACCTTGGCCGATGTCGCCGCTTTCGAGCATCGTCAACGCGAGAGGAACGCGTCGTGACCGCTGTCGCGACGATGGGGGAGGTGAGGCCGCCACGATTGCTGACAAGAACATCAGGAAGTCAGGAGCGCAGTCCTCCATGAGCGCCCCGCCCCCCCCTCGCCCCG
>SLSM01000287.1 GCA_007130445.1 Trueperaceae bacterium
CATCGCCATGCGCATCACGGACTCGGACGCCGAGGGCACGCTGGTGCTCAAGGGCGGCGAGCTGGTGCGCGAGGACCGGCGCCTGAAGCAGGCCGGCGTGATCTTCACCGACCTGCGCAGCGCGCTGCGCGATCACGAGGAGCTCGTCCAGAAGCACCTGTACAGCGTGGTGAACGCCGGCGACGGCCAACGCAAGTACGCGGCGCTGAACGCCGCGTTCTGGACCAACGGCACCTTCGTGTACGTCCCCAAGGACGTCGAGGTCGAACTGCCGCTGGGCGCCTTCCACACGGCCGACCGCGGCGGCCTCGCGGGCGGTCGCACGCTGATCGTGGTGGAACGCAACGCCAAGGTCACGTACCTCGACGAGTTCACGTGCGAGCCGCTCGGTGAGCGCCTCGTGAACTCCGGCGTCACCGAGATCGTGCTCGGCGACGGCGCCAAGCTGCGCTACGTCAGCCTGCAGAACTGGAGCCGCGAGGTGGTGCAGCTCAACACCATCCGCGCGCACCTGGCGCGCGACGCGCGCCTCGAGTCGCTCACCGTCTCGCTCGGTGGCGACGCCGCGCGTGCCGAGGTCGAGGTCAGCCTGCAGGGGCCCGGCTCGGAGTCCGAGATGCTCGGCCTCTACTTCGCCGACGAGGGGCAGCACTACAACCAGTACACCGTGCAGCACCACGCGGCCGACCACGCCCACTCCGACCTGCTCTTCAAGGGTGCACTGCGCGATGCCAGCAGCGCCGTGTACTCCGGCGTGATCGTCGTCGATCCCGGCGCGCAGAAGACCGACGCCTACCAGACGAACCGCAACCTGCTGCTCGACAACCAGTCCGAGGCCGTCTCGATCCCACAGCTCGAGATCAAGGCCAACGACGTCAAGTGCTCGCACGGCTCCACCACCGGCCCGGTGCCGGAGGACCAGCGCTTCTACCTGATGTCGCGCGGCCTGCGCCCGGAGGTGGCCGAGCACGTGCTCGTCACCGGCTTCCTCTACGAGGTCATGAGCCGCGTCACGCTGCCGAAGGTGGCCCAGTACGTCGAGCGCGTGGTGCAGGCCAAACTCGGTGTGCCCGGCGTCAAGGAGAAGCTCTGACGTGGGGCGGCACCGTGTTGGAAGCGTCGCCGACTTCGCCGACGAGCGTCTGACGGCGCTCGTGGTGGACGGACAGGACCTCGTCCTGGTCCGCCATCAGGGCGCCTGGTACGCCGTCCCCGATCGTTGCACCCATGCCCGCTACCCGCTGCACGACGGCAGCCTCGAGGACGGGTCCATCGTGTGCTGTCACCACGGGGCGCGTTTCGACCTCGAGACCGGCCGGCCCACGATGCCGGCGATCAAGCCGCTGGCGCGCTACGCCGTGACCGTCGATGGCGACGACGTGCTGGTCGAACTGCCCTGACGCTCGGCTCCGACGGGACGTTCAGCCGACCGACAGCAGGACCGTCACCGAGGCCTGCACGTGGTCGGGTGCCAGTCCCTCGCTGGTCTTGAACGTGATCCCGACGCGCTCGCCGGACAGCCCGAGCTGACCGGCGAGCGCGTGCTGGATGGCGGCGCGGTGGGGGCCGAGCTTCGGCGCGTCCAGCACGACGGCCGCAGCCACGTTCACCACCCTGGCCCCCGCCATCCGCTCGACCACCAGCCGCAGCACGTACTCGACGATCACACGCGAATCGAGGTCCCGCCAGCGCTCGTCGCTGGGAGGGAACGCGTCGCCTATGTCGCCCAGCCCGGCGCTCGAGAGCAGGGCGTCGGCCAGCGCGTGGAGCAGGGCGTCGCCGTCGGAGTGGGCATCGGCGCCGCGCGGCGCGTCCGGCACCAGGTAGCCGCCCAGCAGGAGGGGTCGGCCAGGCGCCAGACGGTGCGCGTCGAGCCCGTGTCCCACACGCATTGCGATCATGGCGCGAGCATACCCGTCCGCGCCAGGGTGGCGCACGGCCCGACCCGGCCACGCTTGCGCCCCGCCCGCGGTGCGTGGGAGCATCGGCGGCGTGACCTACCCCCTGGGCGTGCTCACCCTGATCGCCATCACCGTGGTCTGGGGGACCACCTTCGTGATCGTCAAGGGGTCGCTCGAGACCATCCCGGTGTCGCTGCTCCTGGCACTGCGCTTCTCGCTCGCGGCGGCGGCGTTCGCGTTCGTACGCTTCGACCGGCGCGCTGTGATACCGGCCCTGTGGCTCGGGCTGCTCGCCTTCGCCGGATTCGCCACCCAGACGATGGGGCTGTCGATCACCAGCGCCTCGCGCTCGGCCTTCATCACCGGCCTGTCGGTGGTGCTGACGCCGCTGGTGGCGGCACTCTGGTTCCGGCAGCGCATCGCGCCGCGCGTCTACCTGGCCGGCGTCGTCGCCGTCACGGGTTTGGCGCTGCTCACGCTGCGAGGTGGTGACGGCGAGGGCCTGAACAGCGGCGACGTCTGGACACTCGGCACCGCCCTCGCCTACGCCGTCTACATCGTGTACCTCGGTCAGGTCGCCGGGCGGGCCAGCGTCCCCGCCTTGGCGGGCATGCAGCATCTGCCCATGGCGCTGCTGGCGTGGCTGTGGGCGGCGCCGGAGTTGGGCGCGCTGGCGCACGTTCCACTGCAGACGTACCTGGCGATCGCCTACCTGGCGCTGGTGGCGACGGCGCTCGTGGCGGTGCTGCAGGTCGCCGCGCAGCGGGTGGTGCCAGCCCCCGTTGCGGCCATCGTGTTCGTGCTCGAGCCCGTCTTCGCCGCGCTGTTCGCGTGGTGGCTGGTGGGCGAGACGCTCGGACCAGCAGGCTGGGCGGGTGGGCTGCTGGTGGTGCTGGCGATGCTGGTGGCGGAGTTGCGCTTGCGCGCTCGTGGCGTGCGTCCGCGTGGGAGGCCCGCGTGACACAGACGATGCAGCCGCGAATGTGCTATACACGGTGGTAGCACGCCGCGCACAATCGGACCGTTTCTGGGGAGCCGGTCGCCATGACCGGACAGATGGCCGGCGCGGCGCGCACTACCGGTGCGTCCGGCACACTTTCGGAGGAGAAGCCATGCAGATTCGTGTGATGATGGTCCTCGCGGCCCTGGCACTTGCCCTGGCGGCATGCGGTCCGATGCAGGAGCCGCAAGCTGACGTCCAGCATTGGTGGGACTTCGACGACGGCTCGATCACGCTCGCGACCCTCCCAGAGGCCGAGCTGAGCCGGCTCTCGACCGACCCTCAGCGCTTCATCGTGAGCCGCAACGGTGTGCTGCGCGGTCTCTACGCCCACGCGGCCCGGTCGGGCGACCGTCTGGTCGCGTACCAGCCCGAGGCCGGTTTCGCCGTGGTCGAGACGAGCAATCCCAACGCCTACCGCCGCTTCGGAGACGTCGTCGTGCGCGACGTGGTCGTGCAGTGGCAGGAGCCCACCACGACGGTGGCGTTCGAGGCCGACGTCGGCGATCCGCCCTTCTCGGGTTCGGCGGACTTCTTCTTCGACCTGCAATGGGGCCACGTCCCCGTTCGCGCGACCGCTGCCTGGGCGGCGGGCGTGCGTGGTGAGGGCGTGCGCGTGGCCGTCATCGACGGCGGCTTCGACCTCACGCACCCGGATCTGGTACCCAACATCAACTTCGACTTGTCGCTGAACTTCGTGGAGGGTGAGACGCTCCAGTACGCACTCCCGAACCCCTTCAGCCACGGCGCTCACGTCGCCGGCACCATCGCAGCGGCCCAGAACGACTTCGGCATCATCGGCGTGGCGCCCGACGCCGAGCTCGTGTTGCTCAAGGCGCTCGGCGACGGAGGTTCGGGTAGCTTCGCGGACGTCGGTGCGGCGATGGTCTACGCCGCCGACGTCGGCGCCCACATCGCCAACATGAGCTTGGGTGCCCGCATCCCGCAGCGCGGCATCCCCGGCGACATCACCGCCCGCGAGGTCGCCGAACTGCGCGTGTTCATGCAGCGCATCGCCAACTACGGCACCTGGAAGGGCACGCTGTACGTGGCGTCGGCCGGGAACTCCGGCCTCGACCGCGACACGACCGCCGACCTGCTGGTGCTGCCGGCCGACATCAACCGCGTCGTGACCGTCTCCGCCACGGCGCCCATCGGTTGGGCGACCGACCCGCTGGACACGTTCCTCGAGAACCTTGCCAGCTACTCGAA
>SLSM01000305.1 GCA_007130445.1 Trueperaceae bacterium
AGCGGATCGCGAGCAGTCGTACCTACAACCTCAGCGGCTGGCATACGGTCGGATCAGTCGCCAATCATGGCAGCACGAGCAAGAGCGACACCATGACCGCGTCGTACGAGACCAACACGCTCGTCAGCGCGAGCATCCTGACCTGGCGCCTCGGCTCGTCGAACCGCGTCACCTGGACCCACACGTTCGGCGTGAGCGTCCCGGCGCAGTCGCGCGTGCTGCTGCGGCACCAACGCCGCGAAGAGGTGCGCGATCTGGTATGGGACGTGATGTGCGCATGGCGCCACCGCGTGACGGGTGAAGCGCGCCTCACCACCTACGGACGCAACTACACTGGCACTACCTGGCGCGTGTACGACGCGTACGACATCCGGACCGAGGCCCTGTGATGCGAATGCTTCGGCTCCGTGCGATCTGGGCACTCGCGCTCGTCGCCGTCCTCGCGCTCGCGCCAACGGCCCTGGCCCAGTACACGTACGACGTCGATCGGTACCACACGTACACGTCGCGAGGCACGTGGTGGCCGCATGCGACGACGTCGAACAACACCACGAGCACCGTCTCGTGGCGCGTCTCGTACTCGGTGCGGCATTGCCAAGAGTGGTCGGGGGCGGTGCGGCTGATCAAAGAGGCAGATGGCTCGTACGGTGTCAGTTCGTGCAACACGAGTTCGCACACCGCGAGCACACGCGTCGCGCCCTTCAGCAGCGCTGCACTGATGACACGGAACATCACGAATCTCGACTATTACGAAGTCCGGAAGTATGACCGCTCGAACGGTCGGTTGCTCGAGCGCGGTTACGCGACGAGTACCGTCTCCTATCCGGAGTACGCGTTCAGTGAGCACTTCTAGGCGCCCTCGACGCGCTCTCGTCCACCCGCTTCTGCGGGTGGACGAGAGCGCGGGCGGTGTGCTGCGTCTCGCTCTCGTGGCGCTCCTGCTCGGCAGCCTGATCGTCGGACTCCGCACATCGCATGCCGCAGCACGTCCGTTGCCGATTCTCAACCCCGGGTCCTGGGCGTGCCCGAACGCCACGCTCCCGTCACGTGTCGGTGTCCTCCAACCCCATGGGCAGCCACGCATCGACCCAATCGCCTGGGTCGAGCAGGACGAGTTCGCGAACGCACGATCGCACGTGTGGCTCGGCCGATCCGGCTCCCCCATCCACATCGTCGTGCTCGCGTACCTGGCCGGTGATCCGGTCGACGTCGAAGTGCTCGTGGCGCCTTTGGGTGCCCCCGAGGCAACGTGGCGCGCCACGATCTCACCTGATCCGTCGTCCTTGGCCCGCGGTCGTGTCGAGCTGTTCGCCCACTACCTCGCCGTCGAGATCCCCCGCGAAGCGTGGCGCATCGCGTTCCCCACATCGGGTCCCTACACGCTCGTTGCGCGACCCGCCACCGATCCGACCGGAACGACCCTCGAGGGCTTCTGCAGCGCGGAGGCGCGATCATGGCTATTCGCCATCCACCCGTGACACGGCGCACCCCGTCGAGGGCAGCCCGCGTCGCCGTTGTGTGGCTGATCGTCGGATCGGCGTTCCCTGGTGCGGACGCACGCTCGGTCACCAGCAACTGGTGGTCCGAACTGCCGCCCATGCCACCCCCGGGCGAGGCCCTCGCCGCACCACACTGGTACGACGCCCTCGACGTTGCCGCCGGGCTCTCGACGGCAAGTGGCGATGGCTCGCTCACCGCCGATCTCTCGGTACGCCTGCGTCTCGACGCCGACGCTTACCTCGAGCGCGTGGCGGCCGAGCGAGCAGACCTGGATCGGCTCCACGAGGCGCTGGCGCGACAGCGGGCGACGACAGAGCAGCTCACCTGGCTCGCGAGGCGCTGCGAGGGGGTGTGGCGTGCGTGGCAGGTGCGACTGCTCGACGATAGGCTCGCGCAGACGCCCGATCACGCTGCCAAGGACGAGTACTTGGTGTCGCTCAGCGCGCTGCTCGCGATCGACGCCACAAGCCCGGCAGCAGCGTCCGACATCGGTGCCTGTCGACTAATCGGTGTGCTCGGGGGACTGACGCTGGCACAAGATCATCCGGCGCTCGTGATCGAGGCGGCGGGCCGCTCGCTCAGCGATCGGACGAGGACCGTGATGGCGTCACCCGGTCCGGCGAGCATGTGGCTCGACGTCGAGCTTGCCAGCGACGTGCACGGGCCCCGGGCCGCCATCCGCTTCGGCCTCGATGTGCCGCTGCCGGTTCGCGAAGGTGGCCTCGCTGTGACGCTGGCTGGTGACGCACATGGCGTCCGCGGTCGCGTGGCCTGGCAACGTTCTGGATTGGTCGCGAGCGGCGCGTCGTCGCGTCCTTCAACCGCACCTGACACCACTCCACGTGACGACACCCTTTCCGATGC
Source organism: Trueperaceae bacterium (assembly GCA_007130445.1). GTDB lineage: Bacteria > Deinococcota > Deinococci > Deinococcales > Trueperaceae > CSSed10-48. The sequence goes on from SLSM01000305.1 coordinate 2,365, forward strand.
GTTTGCGAGACGACGCCTTGAAGCAATCCTCCTCGCTCGAGAGGCGGAGCGCTCATGGGACCTGGCGTGCGCCGCGATCGAGCCACACGCCGTCGTCGCATGTCTGAGTTCCGCCTCCACCCGCGTGGGCGGTGCCCAGCCAGACCACGCGCTGGTGGACGCCCTCCTCCGTTCGATCGACGCAGAGCTCGCGGCTCTGCGGACGCTGCTGGGTGCGATCGAAGCGTCCGGCCACGCGCTCGAGACGCTCGTGCTCGAACGCTGATGTCGAGACCCAACACCGGTCACATACCGCCGGCAGGCTGCACGGCATGAGGGCCGCGGTACGCTGCCCCCATGATCGTCATCGGCGGCGGCATCAGTGGCCTCACGGCGGCCTTCACGGCCATGCGCGCCGGGGTCGACGTGAACGTGCTGGAGGCGGCCGACGCGCCCGGCGGCAAGGTGCGAAGCACCGTCGAGGACGGCTACACGCTCGACTGGGGGCCCAACGGCTTCCTGGCCAACGTGCCCGACTTGCTCGATCTGGCCAACGCCGTGGGCCTCCAGCACGACCTGCTGCCGGCGGCGGCGGCCGCCGAGCGACGCTACCTCTACTGGGACGGCGGGCTGCGCCCCATCCCCACCACGCCAGGCGCGTTCCTGCGCAGCGAGCTGCTCAGCCCGCCGGGCAAGCTGCGGGCCCTCAGCGAGGCCGTGCTGGCGCGTTCGGTCAAGCACGAGGAGAGCGTGCACGACTTCATCGCCCGCCACTTCGGCTTTGAAGCCGCGCGGGTGTTCGCCGGCGCGTTCGTGCAAGGGATCAGCGCCGGCGACGCCCGCCAGCTCTCCGTCGACGCCATGTTCCCGCGCCTGCGCCACCTCGAGGCGAGCCACGGCTCGCTGCTGCGCGGGCTGTCCGCGGCGCGCCGGACCGCACGGTCCGCATCGCGTGAGCGTGCCAGCGCGGGCTTGACGTCGTTCCGCGCCGGCGGGGTACAGCGCCTGATCGACGCGCTCGCGGACGCGCTCGGAGAGCGGATCCGCACCGCGGCGCCGGTCCGGACCCTGCGACGTGGCGCGGGGCGGGACGGGGTGGAGACCGTCGTCGAGCTCGACGACGGTTCGAGCATGGCGAGCGACTGCGTGGTCGTCGCGACGCCGGCCGACGCGGCCGCCGACCTTCTGCGGGGCGTCGCACCCGCGGCGAGCGAGGCACTGGCGGCGGTGCGATCGGTGGACGTACACGTGCTCGGCTTCGGGTTCGACCGCATCGACGTCCCGTACCCGCTCGACGGGTTCGGGTTCCTCGTGCCTCGCGGGCAGAAGGTACGCATCCTCGGCGCAGTGTGGAGCTCGGTGATGTTCCCGGATCAGGCACCCGCGGGCAAGGTGGCGATCCGGGTGTTCGCAGGTGGAACGCTCGACCCGGGGTTCAGCGGTCTCGACGACGGTGAGGCCCTCGCGGCCGCCCGGCGCGACCTGGAGACCACCATGGGGATCGTCGCCGAGCCCGAGTACCAACGCGCCATCCGCTGGACGCGCGGTATCCCGCAGTTCGAGCTCGGTCATCGCGAACGCATGGCGAGCGCTCGGCACGCGCTCGCGCAGGCGCTCCCGAACGCGCGCCTGACGGGCAACTACCTCGATGGCGTCGGCCTCAACGACGCGGTCCGCTCGGCCAAGGTGGCGGTCCGGAGCCTGCTGCCGCCGGGGCCGGAGGCGTCCTGACACGGGCGCCGCGGCGCGCCCCTGGCACGACCGCGCTC
>SLSM01000346.1 GCA_007130445.1 Trueperaceae bacterium
ACCCAGCCCGATACGACCCGCCGCGTATCGACGCGACCCGACCCGACCCGACCCGACCCGTCCGAGGAGGACGCCGATGACCGACTTCGACCTCAGGGAGCGCGTGCGCAGCTCCACCTACTACCACCTCGCGCGCCTGTTCGAGCCGCCCGGTGCCTTCCTCGCCGACGAGCGCGTGCTCGAGGCGCTCCACGTGGCGCTCGAGGCCGTCAACCCGACCGCCGCCGAGCATGCCGCCGCGCTGCGCCTCGCCCTCGCTGACGAGGGGCTCGAGCGCGTGCGCCGCGACCACATGAAGCTGTTCGTCGGTCCCGAGCAACTGCTGGCACCTCCGTACGGCTCGATCTACCTCGATGGACAGCGCGAGCTGATGGGACCGTCCACCAAGGCGGTCGAGCGGCTCTACGCCCAGGCCGGCCTGCGTCAGGCGGAGGGCCTCAAGGACGCGCCGGACCACGTCCGCGTCGAACTCGACGTGATGCACCTGTGCATCGAGCGCACCATCGACGCGGTCGACGCGTCCGAGTGGGAACGCGCCGAGGCCCTGGTGCGCGTGCAGGCGGCGCTCCTCCAGAACCACCTCAGCCGCTGGGTCACGCCCTTCGCCACGCTGATCCGCGCCGGTGCCGCGACCGAGTACCACCGCCGCGTCGCCGACCTCCTCGAGACCGTGATCAAGCAGGAGTTCCTCGAAGATGCGGCCGCCATGATCGACGAGTTCAACGCCCTCAAGGCCGAGGCCGGCCGGGTCGGCTGAGAGCGAGGCCGTGCCCGTGTTCCCCCGTCGCGTGGTCGACGCCGTCCTGGGCGAGGCGCTCCTGCCCTCGCTGCGCACGGCGCGCTGCGTCCGGTGGCGCGGCGACCAGGTGTGCCGGGCCTGCGAGCTGGCCTGTCCGCAGCAGGCGCTGTGGCTCGACCCGCGGGGCACGTGGCATCTCGACGAGTCGGCGTGCGACGGTTGCGGCGCCTGCGCGTCCGCCTGCCCGAGCCAGGCGATCGATGCCCCGGGTGTCGACGCCGATGCCATGCGGCGCGCCTGGCGCGGCGCCGAGCGCGTCACCCTCGCCTGCACACGCTCCGACGGCCACGCCGACGTGCGTGTGCCGTGCCTGGCCGGGATCCACCCGGAGGCGCTCGCCACCGGGTTCCTGCTCCACCCCGACGCGACCGTCGTGCTCGACCTCTCGAGCTGTCAGGGTTGCGCCGCTGGCGCGCTGCGCCCGCTGATCGAGTCGCAGGCGCGCCAGGCGCGCGAGTACGCTCGGCTGGCGGGTGTGCCTGCCGACGTTCGCGTCATCGGACGCGCGGAGGCTGCACCGGAGCGAGCCATGGATCGACGCGCGTTCTTCCGGCTCGCCCGTGAGCGCACCACCACGTTCGTCGCCGCACGGCTCGCAGAGGACGACGCATCCGTCGCCGGCGTCTCGTTGCCACACAGGCACGCGCTGCTGGACGCCGTGCGCGCACGCCTGGCCGCGACCCACCCCAGCGGCGCCGCGACGGGCCCGGTCATGCTCCCCGTCCCGGCCGCCTGGTACGTCGACTGGGACGTGAGCGACGCGTGCGACGGCTGCGCCGCCGAGCCACGGGTCCGCTGTGTCGCGGCCTGCCCCAACGGCGCCTGGCGCGTCGTGCGTACGCAGGGTGACGCCGCGCTCACGCACGACGCCGCGAGCTGCAGCGGCTGCGGGGCCTGCGAACGCGCCTGCCCGCGCAGCGCACTGTCGGCCCGGCCCGCAGCGCTCGCGGCCGACGGGGGCCGCCAGGCCAAGCGCACGCTCGCCGCCGCCGTCTGCCGGTCCTGTCGCCAGGCGCCCGCCCGCGGGCCCGACGGCCTGTGCCGACACTGTCGTACCCGCTTGGCCTTGGCGGAGCGCTCGCGACCGGGCACCTGATTCCGCTACGGCGCACACCACCATCGCGTACGCTGGTGGCGAGGTCCGTATGGATGTGGCCGTGCGTATGCTCGGGCCGCCAGCCATACGCGTCGACGGCACGTGGACGTCGTTGCGGCCCACCAAGCCCAACGCCCTGCTGGTCTTCCTCGCGTACCGGGGCGAACGTGTGCGCCGCGGCGAGCTCGAGGCGCTGCTCTGGTCCGAGGCGGACGCGTTCCATGCCCAGGCCGACCTCCGGCAAGCGCTCGCCAGCGTGGCGCGCCAGCCCTACGGTTCGTGCGTCAATCGCGACCGCGTCAGCGCGTGGATCACGGCGGCCACCGACGTGTCGGCCTTCCGCCGCGCCGTTCACGAGCAGCGCGTGGCTGATGCCGTGGCGCTGTACGTCGGACCGCTCCTGCACGGTTTCGAGATCGACGACGCCGATGAGTTCGCCTCGTGGCTGGCCAGCGAGCGCGCTGCGTTGGCAGAGGACTGGCGTCGCGCATGTCGAGCCGTCGTCCGTCACGAGGTGCGTGCCGGCCGGTTCGAGGAGTCGGTCGTCGTGTCCGACGCGCTGTTGGCCTGCGACCCCCTCGACGAGTGGGCGACGCGCGAGGCGATGCGGGCCCTCGCCGCCGTCGGCGACCTGCGCGGCGCCGAGCGACGCTACGAGTCGCTGACGGCGCACCTCGGCGACGAGATCGGATCGAGCCCCGAGGCCGCCACCACGGTGTTGCTCCAGCGTCTTCGCGATCAGGCCGCGGCGGATCGTGTCGCCCTGCCACCGTGGGCGCTGTTGGCGCCCAGCGTCGGCACCCGCCATGCAGTGATCGGGCGCGAGCGCGCCATCGCCGAGGTGGTGACGCTCTTCGAGCGCGAGCACGTCCGCCTGGTCACGCTGCTCGGCCCCGGCGGCGTCGGCAAGAGCACGTTGGCGGGGGCCGTGGTCGACGCCCTGGCGCCCGCCCTGGAGGACGGCGTGGTCGTCGTCTCGTGTGAGGCGGTCGCGGTCGGTGACGCGATCGCCGTGGCCGTGGCCAACGCGGCAGGCGTGCGGCTCCAACCGGGACCGCGCCCGGGCGCGCAGCTCGCCGTCGCACTCGGTTCGCGGCGCTCGCTCCTCGTGCTCGACGGCTTCGACGCGCACCTTGGCGAGGTGGGCACGGTCGAGGCGTTGGTCGCGGGCGCCGACCAACTGCGCGTGCTGGTGACGTCGCGGGCGCGTCTCAGGCTGTCCACCGAGACGGTGGTCGAGGTCGCGCCGCTCGCGACCCGAGCGACGGGCGATGCGCGTCTGGTGGCCCCGTCGGTGCGGGTCTGGTCGCCGAGTCCGGCCGCGCAGCTCTTCTTGCGCGTCGCGCTGCGGCGTGTGGGCGCCGCCACGGTACGCGCCTTCGATCCGGACACGGTCGAACGCATCGCCGAGGCCGTCGACGGGCACCCGTTGGCGTTGGAGCTCGCGGCGTCCTGGGTCGACGTGCACGGGCTCGCAGGGCTCGAGGTCCAGCTGCGCCAGTCCTGGGAAGCGCTCAGTAGCGACGATGTCGACCGACCCGTCAGGCGGCGCGACGTCCGCGCAGGCATCGAGGAGACCTGGGAGCAGCTCGACGACGTCGACCGCGCCGCATGGGCGCGACTGGCAGTCATGCCCGGGAGCCTGCAACGCGACGTGGCCGCGGCGGTCGGGGGGAGCGGCTGGCGCGGTGTGCGGCGGCTCGGTGATCGGGCCGTGGTGCGCCAGCGCGCCGATCGCGTGGAGCTGCATGCGCTCCTGGGCCGCTACGGACGTGAGCGGGCCGTGGCCGAGCGACTCGAGGACGTCGCCTGGGCCGCGGCGCTGCGGGAGTGGCGCGAGCGCATCGCCCGCGACGTCGATCCTCGCAGCGGCCGACGGCTCCGCGTGCATCCCCACGACCTCGAACAGGCGCTCGGCGCCTGGCGCTGGGCAGCGGCGCACCAGGAGTGGCAGGCGCTGGCCGACATGGCCGTCGGCCTGACGCGCGCGCTGGGGCAGGCGATGCGGTGGCACGACCGTCAGGAGCTGGTCGCTTCTGCGCTCACACTGCTAGCTGATGCGTCGGGGCCGGGGTGCGACGTCGCGTCGGCCAGGTTGCTCCCGCTGTCGAACGACGTCGAGGTCGACTCGGTCGCTCGGCTCGGCGACGCCGTGGCGTCGGCGACGGCGCGCGGCGACGACGTCGCGGTGGCCTTGAACCACGCCGAGCTCG
>SLSM01000189.1 GCA_007130445.1 Trueperaceae bacterium
AGGACTACCTGATGACCCACCCGTACCTGTCGATCGTGCCTGGCGTGACCGTCATGCTCGTGGTCATCGCTCTGAACCTGTTCGGCGACGGCTTGCGCGACGCGCTCGACCCGCGTCGCGATTCGGCCGGCTGAGCGCGCCTCTCAGTTCGCCGTGTCGGTGACCTCGCCGAGGAGCGCCGCGAGCAGCGCCATGCGGTCGAGCGACGCGGCCACGTCGATGTGTTCGTCGCTGGCGTGCGCCCCGCCCCCGACGGGGCCCAGGCCGTCGACGGTGGGCACGCCCATGGCCGCGCAGAAGTTCGCGTCCGACCCGCCGCCACTACGGCCGGTGGCGATCTTCAGCCCGATGGAGCGCGCCCGCTCGAGGACGGTCTCGACCAGCGCGGCCGCGGTTGCGCCCACCACCATCGGTGGCCGCTTGACCGTCCCGTCGACCCTGACCGACACGCGAGCGTCGTGGGGTGCGTAGCCGCGCAGCGCCGACTCGACGCGCGCTGCTTCGTCCGGTCGCTCGATGCGCAGGTCGACCGTCGCGACGGCCTCGGCAGGGATCACGTTGCTGACGGTCCCGCCGTGCACCACCGTCACCGCGACCGTGGTCCCGGCCTCGCGGTCGGTGAGCGCGTCCACGAAGGGCACGAAGCGGGCGAGCTCGGAGATGGCGTTGACGCCGGCGTCGAAGGCCTCGCCCGAGTGGGCGCTGCGCCCTCCGAAGCGCACGCGGAAGTCGCCGGCCCCCTTGCGAGCCACGGTGATGGCGCCGTCCCGTGCGGCCGGCTCGAGCACGAGCACGCGGTCGTGGCGGGCGGCCTCGTGCTCGATGACGGCGCGTGAGCCGACGCTGCCCGTCTCCTCGTCGCCGTCCACCAGCAGCGTGACCGGTCCGGTGAGACCGCCGTGCGCCCGCGCCAGCGCGACGCCGTGGATGGCGGCCGCGATGCCGGCCTTCATGTCGTAGACGCCGGGGCCGCTCGCGTGATCGCCCTCTTCGTGCCAGGGACGAGCGGCGAGCGTGCCGACGGGCCACACCGTGTCGGCGTGGGTAAGGAGGAGCGTCGACGGGCCGTCACGAGCGCCGTCGGCGCGCGCGAGCAGGACGTCGGCCGCGTCCCCCGCCGGCGCCCGCGAGACCGTCCAGTCGCCCCTGCGCAGCACCTCCGCCAGCCACGCGAGGCACCGCTCCACGGCGTCCACGTCGGCGGTCGGCGACTCGATCTCGACGAGGTGGCGGACGGTCGACAGGTAGGCGGTTCGGGCTGCGTGGGCCGCGGTGCGCAGGTCGGGAGCCGGCATGGGCGACGCTATCATCGCCGCCTGCGGGGTCGGAGGACGGCGTGGCGCGTTGGCGACACGCCCATGTGCCCCGTGGGCCACCGTCGCCCGTCCGATCGAGCGCGTACATTGCGTCCATGGCAGCGATCGAGTCAGGCCACGCACCCTTCGCCGGCTTCGGACCCGCGGTCACGGACTGGTTCGTCGCGCTCGCGAGCGACGACTCGCGGGCCTTCTGGCACGCCACCCGCGAGGTCTGGCAACGCGACGTACGCTCACCGCTCGAGGCCCTGCTGGACGAGCTGGCGACCGAACTCGGAGGCCGCGTGAAGGTGTTCCGCCCGTACCGCGACATGCGCTTCGCGGCGGCCGACGCGGGGCCGATCAAGCCCCAGACGAGCGGCTTCGTGCGCGTCGCCGACAGCATCGCCACGCGCTACGCCGAGGTCTCGATCGAGGGGTTCTACGCCGGCCGCGGGGTGTACCGCTTCGAGCGCGACCAGCTCGAGCGCTACCGGGCTGCGGCCGCCGACGAGCGCATCGGCGAGCTGCTCGCCGCGCGCCTCGCGCAGGCCGAGGCCGCTGGACTCGACGTCGGCGGCGACGCCCTCAAGACCGCCCCGCGCGGCGTGCCACGCGACCATCCGCGCGTGGCGCTGCTGCGCCGCAAGGGGCTGTTCCTGGGTGCCGCCATGCCACCGGGTCCTGCGCTCGAGACGCCCGCGCCGCTCGCGCACGCTCGTCGCACGTGGGCGCTCACGGAGGGCGTGTGCGCTTGGCTCGACGCGCACGTCGGTCCCAGCGAACTGCCGAGGATCGGGCGGCGCTGACGCCGACGCTGACGCGCCTGAGCGGCGTCCGCTGCGTCAGGCACCGACGCGGCGGTCACCTCGCGCCCACCCGGCCAGGCGCTCGAACGCGGTCTGGAAGCTGTCGTGGCGCAGGTCGTCGATGCGGTGGCCGACGCTCAGGTACGCCACGCGTCCACGGCCCCAGCGGCGCGTCCAAGCGACGGGAACGCTGACGCCGTCGAGCCACTCGTAGGGCTCGGCGTCGAACGTCAGCGAGGCGTGCACCTGGACCGCGGGGTCGACGAGCATCGCGTAGCGCTCGCTCACGAGTTCCACGGCCGCGAGGTCGCCGAGTAGCGCGCTGCCTGGCTCGAAGGTCACGCGATGCCGGTGCATGTCGCCGGGGTGTCCGACGAACTGACCGCCGACGAGCCACTGGTACGAGAGGGCGTTACGGAACGCGTCACCCATGCCGCCGTGCGTGCCGACCAGGCCGAGCCCGCGCTCGACCGCGCTCACGAGCGACCGTTCGGCCTCTGCGCCGAGCGTGCCCATGGTCCAGTTCGGCACGAGCAACGACAGTGCGTCGAGCGCCTCGGCGTCGAGCAATCGGTCGAGGTCGCGCACCACGGTGCTCTCGATGCCGAGCGTGGCGAGGCGTGCTGCGGTCCAGGCGGCCACCCCGTCGGGGTCGTGGCCGGCCCAGCCGCCCGTCAGGATCCAGGCGTTCGCCGAGCGTTTCGTGTCCATGGCTGTTCAGTGTAGGACCCCGGCGCGTCGTGTGCGAGGGACGTGCAGCGGCGACGATGCCGCGCACGCGGTCTGGGTGCGCGCCGCCGGGCCGCCGCACGGGGCATACTCGGGCATGGCCGAGCCCCAGCCCGATGACCGCATGCTGGCGGCGCCTGCGTCGCGACATGTCGCGCTCTTCGTCCCCTGCTACGTCGACACGCTCTTCCCCGAGGCCGCCGTGGCCGTCGTCGCGGTGCTCGAGCGCCTCGGTGTCGAGGTGGACTTCCCGCGTGCGCAGACCTGCTGCGGGCAGATGCACGTCAACACCGGTTACCAGCGCGAGGCGCTGCCACTCGTGCGGAACTTCGTCCGCGCCTTCGCGGCGGCCGAGACGGTGGTGGCGCCATCGGCGTCGTGCGTCGCCCTCGTGCGCGACCACTACGTGCACCTGGCGGCGCGCTGCGGCGACCGGGCACTCGAATGCGAGGTGGCCGCGCTGGTGCCGCGGGTGGTCGAGCTGACCGAGTACCTGATCGACCATCTCGGCGTCGAGGACGTGGGCGCCTCGTTCCCGCACGCGGTCGCGTTCCACCCCACCTGCCACTCGGTGCGCATGCTCCACGTCGGTGACCGCCCGCTCAGGCTGCTGCGCAACGTCCGCGGGCTGCGGCTGCAGACGCTGCCGCGCAGCGATCAGTGCTGCGGCTTCGGCGGCACCTTCGCGGTCAAGAACGCCGATACCTCGGCCGCGATGCTCGCTGACAAGGTCGCCGACGTCATCGGCAGCCGCGCCGAAGTGCTCGTGGCGGCCGACAACTCCTGCCTGATGCACATCGGTGGGGGGCTGTCGCGTCAGCGCACGGGGGTGCGCACGATGCACCTGGCCGAGGTCTTGGCCAGCACCGAAAGCGCCGGCGCATGAGTGCGACCGGCGCCGAGCGCTTCCCGCTGCCGTACCTGCAGGCGGCGTCCGAGGCGCTCCAGGACGCGCAGCAGCGCCGCAACCTGGCGAGCGCGACGACGACCATCCGCGCCAAGCGCGCCGCCGTCACCGCCGAGATGCCGGACTGGCAGGGTCTGCGCGCCGCGGGCACGGCGATCAAGGCGCACGCGCTGGCCAACCTCGGGCACTACCTGGAACGACTCGAGGCCAGCGTCACGGCGGCCGGCGGCCGGGTGCACTGGGCGCGCGACGCGGCGGAGGCGAACGCCGTCGTCCGCGCCCTGGTGCGCGCCACCGGGACGCGTGAGGTCATCAAGGTCAAGTCGATGACGACCGACGAGATCGGCCTCAACCGCGCGCTC
>SLSM01000090.1 GCA_007130445.1 Trueperaceae bacterium
GAGTAGGCCGTGCCGAAGTCGTCGATGGAGACATGCACCCCGAGCGCGCGGAGCGCGCCGAGCTTCACGACGTTCTCCTCGACGTTGCGCATCACGGCGCTCTCGGTCAACTCCAGCTCGAGCAGCGGTGCGGGGAGGCCCGTCTCGCGCAGCACGCCCTCGACGACCTCGACCACGTCGCGCTCCTGCAGCTGCTTGGCGGAGAGGTTGAAGGCCACGACCGTCGGTATGCCTGCGTCGCTCCACGCGCGCGCCTGGGTGCACGCCAGTCGCAGCAGCCGCTCGCCGAGGACGCCGATCAGGCCGGCTTCTTCGGCGACTGGGATGAACGTGGCTGGCCCGATGTCGCCGCGATCGGGATGATGCCAGCGCGCCAGCGCCTCGACGCTCGTGATCCGTCCGTCGCGCAGCGCCACGCGCGGCTGGAAGGCGAGCGTGAACACGTCGTGCTCGAGCGCCACGCGCAGCTGGGTCTCGAGCGAGGCACGCTCGAGCAGCGCTCGGTTCATCTCCCGCGTGAAGAAGCGGTAACGGTCCTTGCCCTGTGCCTTCGCCTGGTACATGGCGGTGTCGCCGTGGCGCACCAGCGTGTCGGCGTCGGTCGCGTCGTCCGGGAAGAGCGTGATGCCGACGCTGGCCGAGACGTGGACCACGTGCCCGAGCAAGTGGAACGGCGCGCGCAGCGCGACCAGCAGCTTCTCCGCCACCTGCGCGGCGGCCGCCGCGTTCTCCACCTCCGAGAGCACCAGCGTGAACTCGTCGCCACCGATGCGCGCCACCGTGTCGTCGGCCCGCACGGTTGCACGCAGGCACTCGGCGACCGCCTGCAGCAGCGCGTCGCCCACGGCATGGCCGAGCGCGTCGTTGGTGACCTTCAGGTTGTCGAGGTCGACGAACAACGCCGCGCCGCGCCGACCGCCACGCTGCGAGCGCGTGATCGCCTGTTGCAACCGATCGAGGAAGAGCGTCCTGTTCGGCAGGCCGGTGAGCGTGTCGTGGTACGCCATGTGCTCGAGCTCCAACTCCAGCGCGCGCCGCTTGATCAGCGTGGCGACCTGCGCCGCGAACGCCTCGGCCAGGCCGATGGCGCCCGTGTCGAACGCATCGTCGTCGCTCAGGTTGTCGAGGACCACCACGGCGACGCGCCGGCCATCGGAGTCGATCGGCACCACCAGCGAACTGCGGATCTCGTCCATGCGGCCCGCGGTGCGGAGCGCCGCGACCTGGTGCTCGGGCAGTCCGACGCCGTCGAACCCGTGGACGAGCGCGGCATGCCCACCCGTTGGGGCGATGCGCCGGACCGCGGCCTCCTCGAACGCCACCTCGGCGAGGCCCTCGATGTCGTAGCCGACGACCGCGACGTACCGGTAGCGCTCGTCGCTCGTGTCCAGCAGCAGCAGCGAACCCGCCTCGGCGCCCGGCGTGGCGCGCACGGCGGCCTCGAGCAGCCGTTGGTAGAAGGAGCCCTCGAAGCCGTGATCGAGGGTCTCGCCGATGAAGGCCATCAAGCTCTCGCGGAAGCGCGCGAGGTCGCCCAGCTGGCGCTGCTGCTCGATCCGGTCGGTCACGTCGACGGCGAGCAGCAGCAGGGCGCGCTCGCCGACGCCGTCGTCGACGAGCTCGGTCGGCTCGGCCGACACCAGGCACGTGCGCCACTCGCCGGCCTTGCGCCGCAGGCGCATCTCGCGGCCGCGCACGCCCTCGTCCGCGGCGAGCGTCGCGAGCGCGTGGGCATCGTCAGACTGCCACATGCCGAGCATCGCCGCGTCGCGGCCGACGAGCTCGGAGCGCTCGGAGCCCGTCAGCTCCTCCATCGCGGGGTTCACGTCGAGCACGCTCCCGCGCTCGAGTGAGATCAGCGCCACGGCGGCCGGGTTGGCGGTGAACGCGCTGCGGAAGTGGCGCGCCGCCGCCTCCGCGACCTCGCGCGAGCGGCGCTCTCCGTCGACCAGCGTGTCGTGGTCGATCGCGATGGCGGCCAGCGTCGCCGCCATCGTGAGCGCGACGGTGGCCGCATCGTCGAACGCGAAGGGTTGGGCGGCGCGGATCTCGAGCCCGCCGAGCACGTCCGAGCCGAGCGTGAGCGGCACGGCCGCCGCGGAACGCATCGGCCGCGCGGCGACCAGGCCCGCGCGCGGGACGTCGCGCTCGACCACGACGCGCCTCGCGGTGATCGCGTCCTGCACGATCGTGCCCACGGCGACGCTGGCAGCGCGAGCGCCCGTCAGCACTGTCGCGGGGCGAGCCGCCGCGAACCGCACCGACACCATGGTGCTCTCCGGGGCACCCCCTGGGTCGCTCCGAACCACATACAGTTCGTCGGCACCGAGCGTGCGCTCCGCGAAGTCGGCGAACGCGGGCCACACCTCGTGGAGCGTTTCGGCCTCGCCCACGCGCAGGGCGAGGTCGGCCAGTTGATCGAGCAGCAGGCTGAACGTGTGCAGCGCGCGCTCGCCGGCCTTCGCCACGTCGGCGCTCGCCGCCGCACGTGCGCTGTCGTCGTGAACGACGGCCAGCGCGCCTTCGATACTGCCGTTCGGATCGAGCAGCGGCTGGGCGGTCGCGCGCACGGCCCGGCGTCGCACGCCGGGCGCGGCGATCACGTAGCGCTCGTCTTCGAGCGTCTCGCCGCGCAAGGCTCGGAACAGCGGCGCCTCGTCCGGCCGCATGGCCGTGACGCCGTCGGCCAAGAACAGGTCATAGGCAGCCGCCCAGCCCGTCGGGTCGACGCCGACGACGGGCCCCTTGCCGTGGAAGCGCTCCATGGCGCGGTTGAAGAGCGTGATCTTGCCGTCGCGATCGCTCGCGATCACGCCGTCCTCGAGATGGTCGAGCAGCGCCCTCAGGCGCCGCCGGTCGGCTACGAGGTACCTGTTGCCGGCGCTGCGCGAGAGGTGGGATCCCAGGTGCTGAGCAGCGATCGCGAGGACGCCCCGCACCCGTGGGTCGGGCGGTGTCCCGTCGCGCCCCAGCGTGAGCATCACCGCGACCACCTGGCCGTACGCCGTCACCGGCACCGCGGTGACGGCGTCGAGGCCGAGATCGAGCGCGGTGCGGGCGCGTCCGAAGCGCTGCCCGTCGTCGCCGCGCAGGGCCGACACCACGCGTGCGCGGCGCAGCGTCACGGCCTCCCGAACGACGCCGGTGGACCAGGCGTCAGCGCCGACGTCCTCGCGCAGCCGGGCCAACCGCTGCTCTCGCTCGAAGCCTGGTCCGCTCTCGAACTCCGTGCGCCCTGGCAGCCGCAGCCAACTCTCGGCATAGGGCTGATCGAGCGCCGTACACACCAGCTCGAGCGTGCGCTCGATGGCGGACGACATGTCGCTGCCGGCCTCCACCTGGCCGAGGATGCGCGCCGCGAGCGTGAGGCCGGCATCGTGCTCCCAGGTCTCGCCGTCCGAGAGGTCGAGGACCTGCCGCACGGCGTCGCCGAGCGAGTCGTGGTCGTCGATCACGAGCGAGACGCCGGCGGTGGCCAGCCGCAGCATCTCGGCGTCGTCGAGGCCTCCACCGAGCACGATGACCGGGCACGACTCACCACCGTCGAGCAGCCGCGCCAGCGCGACCTCGCCGCCGATCCGGCCGGGCGGCCAGGCCATGATCGCCACGTCCCAGTCCCGACCGCGCAGCGCTCCGTCGAGCGCGGGAAGCGTGTCGACGCGCAGCGCGCGCGTCTCGAGCGCCGCCGCGTCGAGCACGCGGATGATGCGACCCGCCTCGTCGAGGCCATCGACGACGAGCAGCACCCGCAGCGCGCTGGGGGCCTCCGGAGCGACGCCATGCACACGCGCTCGGGACCCTGCGTCGACGCGAGCGCCCTGAGGACCGTCCATCGCGACGAGGATACGTGGCCGAGGAGTGGCGGGGGAACGAGGTTCGTCACTCCGTGACGGAACCGTCAGCGGCCTGACGGACACGGCCCGCCTGGACTCGCTACGCTCGGATGGTGAAGCGACGACACGTTCTCCTCCCGCGCGCGTGGGCGCTCTCCTCGGTCCTGTCGGCGGCGCTCGTCGGCGTGGCGTTGGCCCAGGCCGCGAGCGACGCGATCCCGGCCGTAACGCCCGCCGCTGTGACGACCGTTCCCGCCTTGCGCGCCGATCTCGATCACGACGCATCCGCCGTCGCCCTCCGCGACGCCTTCCTGGGCGGCTCGCTCGACTGGAACGACGTCGTCGAACGCGCCCGGACCGAGGGTGTGGTGCGCTGGTACCACTGGGGCGGGAGCGAGGAACTCAACACCTGGATCGACGCCGTGGTGGTGCCGGCGCTGGCCGTGGAGGGGATCCGGGTCGCGAGCGTGCGCCTTCCCGCCACGCGCGACGCGGTCGACGTGGTGCTCGCCGAGGCCGCCGCCGGGCGTGGCCTGGGGCGCGGTAGCGTCGACCTGATCTGGATCAACGGCGACAACTTCCGCACCCTCGCCCAGGCCGACCTGCTCTTCGGTCCGTTCGCCGATCGCGTCCCCAACGCCGCCTGGTACGCCCTCGATCCGGCCGACCCGGCCGCCGCCATCAACCTCTTCGACCTCGGCACGCCGACGCTGCTGCGTTCGATCCCGTGGTTCGCGGGCCAGTACGTCTGCTACGTCGACACCGCGCGCCTGCCGCTCGAGCGGGCACCGCGCAACCACGCCGACCTCGCCGAGCTGGCGCGCGAACGCCCGGGTCGCTTCACGTACGTCCGGCCCCCCGACTACATCGGCACCGCGTTCGTCCAGCAGGCGGTGGTCGCGCTCTACGCCGACGCGGTCGCGGGTGCGGCGGTCGGCGCCGCACCGACGCTCGACGCGTTCCTGAACGACGCCGCCGGTCTGGCCGCGGACGACGTCGCAAGGCTGCTCGAGCCGGGCTTCGCCTACCTGCGCACGCTCGAGCCGTTCCTGCTCGGCGGCAGCGGGACCGAGGGGGTGCGCGGCGCCCCCGTCTACCCACCGAGCGCAGCCGCCTGGGAGCGCCTCGTGGCCAGCGGTGAGATCGACCTCGCCTGCGAGGACAACGTCTTCCATGCCCAGAGCGCCGTCGAGCGCGGCCGCCTGCCCGAGAGCGTGCGCACGATCGTGTTCCCCGAAGGGGCGATGCGGGTGAACAAGAGCTTCCTCGCGATCCCCGCGAACGCCCCCAACCCCGCCGCCGCCCTCGTGCTGGCCGACCACCTGTCGTCGTTCGAGAGCCACGTGTCGAAGCTCGAACTCATCGGCTACCCCATCGCGCTCGACCTCCCGCGCCTCACGAGCGAGCAGCGCGCCGTCGCGCTGGCGGCCTCACCCGAGCTGCGTGGCATCGACTACGACGACCTCGCCGAACACGCGGCGCCCGACATGCACGCCTCGTGGGTGCCGCTGATCGATCGGCTGTGGGAGCGTTGGATCGCCGGAGAGAGCCCGCTGGCCTTCGGCGACCTGGTGGCGAACCTGCTCGCGGCCCCGTGACCCGGCGCTGGCGCGTCGCGTTGGGGCTCGCCCCGGCGCTGGCGTTGCTGGCGGCCGTCTTCGGCACCGCCCTGTTCGGCTCGCTGGCGCAGAGCCTGGGACACGCTCCGGCGTACGGCGTCGAGGCGTTCCCGACGTTGCGGTACTACCGCGCCGTGTTCACCGACGCGGGTGTGGCGGCCGCTGCCGCGCGCACGCTTGCGACGGCGCTCCCGGCGACGGCTCTCGGGCTGGTCCTCGGCACCGCCCTGGGCTTGGCGCTCCCGGCGCGGCGCGACCCGGCGGCCAGCCTGGTGCAGGTGCCGCTCCTGGTGCCGTACGTGGTGGCCGTCGCGCTCGCGACCGTCTGGCTCGCGGGAGGCGGGGTGCTCGCACGGGCGCTGGCGGCGCTCGGCCTGATCGAGGTGCCTCAGGACCTCCCGCGGTTGCTCGACGGCGCCGCCGGCGTGGGCGTGCTGATCACGTTCGTGTGGAAGCAGGCGCCGTTCACCGCGCTGCTGGTCGCGGCCGTTCGCGCCGGCGCCGACCCACGGCTGGTCGAGGTCGCGCACGTGTTCGGCGCCACGCCGCTGCAACGGCTGCGGTATGTGACGCTCCCGCAGGTGATGCCGGCGGTGCTGGCGGCGGCCGTGATCACGCTGGCCTACAACCTCGGCGCGCTCGAGGTCCCGCTGCTGCTGGGCGGCGGGACGCGCGACACGCTGGCGGTGAGCGCCTGGCGCGCGTACGCCGATCCCGACTTGACGCAGCGGCCGCAGGCCCTGGCGATCGCGTGGAGCCTCACGGCCTTCGTGGTGCTCACGGTCGCGGCGCTGCTCGCCGCCGCGCGCCGCTGGTTGCCCGGGGTGGCGGGGCGCTGATGGCGCGGGCGTGGCGCTGGGGGTGGGCCATGGTCGCCACGCTGCCGTTCGTGGCGCTGGTGGTCGCGTCGCTGGCGTTCCGCTGGACCTGGCCCGACCTGCTGCCGACACAGTGGTGGTGGGAGGCGCGCCAGACCGCGCGGCTGCCGATCGGCTGGGACTACGTGGCGTCGACCGCGTCGCGCGCGCTGCCGGCGCTGCTCACGAGCGTCGCGATCGCAACGGCGGTGACGGCGCTGGGGCTGGCGGTGGCGTGGCCTGCGGCGCGGGTGCTCGCACACGAGCGCTTCCGCGGTCGCCAGGCCGTGGAGCTGGTGCTGCTGGCGCCGCTCGTGGTGCCAGAGCTCGCGGTGGCGCTCGGCCTTGCGGTGAGCGCCGTGCAGCTCGGCGTCGCCGGCACCTGGTGGGGCGTCGTGGCGGCCCACGTGGTGCCGACGCTGCCGTACCTGGTGCGTACCCTCGCCGCCGTGGAGCAGGGCTTCGATCGCGACGTCGCCGACGCCGCACGGGTCCACGGTGCCGACGCCTGGGCGGTGTTCTGGTACCTGCGGCTGCCGCTGCTGGCGCCGGGCGTGGCGGCCGCCGCGCTCTTCGCGTTCCTGCTGAGCGCCCACCTGGTGGTGCTGACGGTGCTCGTCGGACAGGGGCGCGTCGAGACCACCGCCGTGCAGCTGTTCGCGCGGCTCGGCGGTGGGGCGGCGCTCGACCCGGTGTCGGCGGCGCTCGCGCTGCTGCTCACGCTGCCCGGCGTGCTGCTGCTCGTGCTGCTCGACGGCGTGCTGAGGCGGCGCGTCGACCTGCGCGGGGCGGTGCCGCGGACGTGAACGGGCGCCCGGGCTCGCGACCGAGTCGGCCCCGCCAGAGGGCGTGCGTCGCGGCGTAGCATCGTGACATGACACGAACGCACGTGATCGAAACGCGCGGCCTCACGCGCCGCTTCGGCGACGTGACGGCCGTCGATGCGCTCGACCTCGACGTCGAGCGGTGCGAGGTGGTGGGCCTGCTCGGGCACAACGGTGCCGGGAAGACCACCACCGTGCGCCTCCTGAACGGGGTCCTCGCCCCCAGCGGCGGCTCGGCGCGCGTCCTCGGGTTCGACCCGATGCACGACGGCGTGGCGCTGCGCCGGCGCTGCGGCGTCAGCACCGAGACGCCGTCCGTCGACGAGCGCCTCACCGGACGCGCGGGCCTGCGCTTCTTCGCCGAGGTCTTCGACGTGCCGCCGGCGCGCGTGGAGCGGCGCATCGACGAGCTGCTGGCGGCCTTCGATCTCACCGCGGCGGCCGATCAGCGCGTCGGGACGTACTCCAAGGGCATGCGGCAGCGCCTCACGCTGGCGCGAGCGCTGTTGCACGAGCCCGAGCTGCTGTTCCTCGACGAGCCGAGTTCGGGGCTCGACCCCGTCGCGGCGCGCGCCGTCGACGAGCGCATCGCGGGCCTGCGCGACGCCGGCACCACCGTGCTGCTCTGCACCCACAACCTCGCCCAGGCGCAGGCCCTATGCGACCGCGTCGTGGTGCTCGAGCGCGGCGCGGTCGTCGCGAGCGGGACCCCCACGGCGTTGGCGGCGGACCTGGGCGCGAGCATCGAGGTGCGGGTCGCGGCCAGGCTCGCAGCGGTGACCGACGTGTGGGCGCTGCTCGCCGACGTGGAGGGTGCGCGTCGCCTCGAGTCCCCCGACGCGCTCGGCGGCGAGCCGCACGAGGTGCGCTTCGGCGCGTCCGACGACGCCGCCATCGCCGCCGTCGTGCGCGCGTTGGTGCACGCCGGCGCCGACGTGTACGCGGTGGAGCGGCGAGCACCGTCGCTCGAGGACGTCTACTTCGCGCTGCACCGCGGCGAGCGACCCGCGCCGCGCGCCGGCGCGACCGAGGGGGTGAGCGCGTGAACGTGCGCGCGATCCGTGCCATCGTCGTCAAGGACCTGAGCGTGCTGCGTCACTCCAAGGCCGTGCTCATCCCGCTGATCGTGGTGCCGCTCGTCATGCTGCTCATCCTGCCGGCGCTGGCGGCGTTCGCGCCGAGCCTGATGGCCCTCCCTGGCGCCAGCGACCTGAGCGCGATGCTCGACGGCATGCCCGCGATCATGCAGGAGCGGTTGGCGGGGTTCTCCGACGACCAGCGCATCGTGGTGCTGATGCTGACGTACCTGTTCGCGCCGATGTACCTGATCCTGCCGCTGATGGTCGCGAGCGTCATCGCCGCCGACACCTTCGCCGGTGAGCGCGAGCGCCGCACGCTCGAGGCGCTCGTCTACACCCCGACGACCGACGCCGAGCTCCTGTTGGGCAAGCTCCTGGCCGGCTTCCTGCCCGCGCTGGCGGTCGCCTGGGGCGGCTTCGTCGTCTACGCCGTGGTCGCCAACCTCGCGGCCTGGCCGACCATGGGGCGCGTCTTCTTCCCGACGGGCATGTGGTTCGTGCTGGCGCTGTGGGTCGCGCCGGCGGTGGCGGCGGTCGGCCTGGGGGCCACCGTGGTCGTGTCGTCGAAGGTGTCGACCTTCCAGGAGGCGTACCAGATCGGCGGCGTGGTGGTGCTGCCGATCGTCCTCCTGGTGGTCGGTCAGGCCGCGGGCGTCGTGGTGCTCTCGACTGTGTTCGTTGCGGTGCTCGGCGCCGTGTTCTGGGCGATCGCGGCGGTGCTGCTGACATACGGCGCGCGCACCTTCCGGCGCGGCGAGCTCATGGCCCGGGCGTAGTCTCGGTCTCGGTCTCGGTCTCGGTGTCGGTGTCGGCCGAGGGCGAGGCAGGGGCGTCGAGGCCCGCGAAGCGCTCCATCGTTCGCACCAGCGCGAGTGTGCCGCGCTCGACGTCGCGCCAGCGGATGTGCTCGTCGGGGCTGTGGATGCGCCCGCCGGCGTAGTTCACGCCGACCGCCGCCACGGGCAACCCCAGCCGCTCCGAGAACGGGTGGAGCGGACCGGAGCCGCCCGAGCTGACCGTGACCACGGCCGGCACGCCGAACGCCTCCTCCAGCGCCGCCGCCGCGTGCCTGAGCCACGGGTGGCCGGGATCGACGCGCGCCGGCAGGCCAGGGCGCTCGCGGTGCGTGAGCGCGACGTCCGAGAACCCGTGCCGGTCGAGATGGGCGCGCAGGAGCCGGACGATCTCGTCGGGGTCCTGGTCCGGCACCAGCCGGATGTCGAGCTTCGCGCTGGCGCTCGCGGGCAGCACGGTCTTGCTGCCTGCCCCGCCGTAGCCGCTGTGGATGCCGTTGACGTTGACGACCGGTTCGAGCTGCAGCCGGCGCTGGAACTCCGCGCCGCTGGCTCCGGCGTGGAAGCGCGCGACGCCGATCTCTGCGCCGAGGTCGGCGGACTCGTCGCGCTCCGCGGCACCGGTCGACTCGATCACGGCGTGCTCGGTGGCGGTCGGGGCGCGCACGCGGTCGTAGAAGCCGTCGATCAGGACGCGACCGTCGGCGTCGCGGAGGCTTGCCACGGCGGCGGCCATGCGCCAGGCGGCGTTCGGGACCACCGGCCCGAGGCCGGAGTGCTGGTCGTACGCGGCGGTGCGCACCTCGAGGTCGACGGCCACGACCCCCTTGAGGCCGCACACCAACTGGGGCCGGTCGGCGGCGTCGACGATGCCCGCCTCCCAGAAGCAGGCGTCGGCCGCGAGGCGCCCGGCGTTGGCCTCGACGTACGCCTCCATCGTGGGGCTGCCGACCTCCTCCTCGCCCTCGATCAGCATGACCACGCCGATCGGCAGCTCGCCGCCGTGGCGCTCTCGCAGCCACTCAAGCGCCACCAGGCGCGAGACCAGCTCGCCCTTGTCGTCGCCGGTGCCGCGTCCGTAGAGCTTGCCGTCGCGCTCGCTCAGCTCGAACGGGTCGCTCGACCAGAGCTCGAGCGGATCCGCCGGTTGGACGTCGTAGTGGTTGTAGAAGAGCACGGTCGGTGCGCCCGCGACGCGGCGCTCGGCGAACACCACCGGCGCGCCTTCGGTCTCGTGGATCTCGGCGTCGAGGCCGATGTCGCGCAGGAGTTCGGCCACGGCCTCGGCGGTCTCACCGAGGGCACGGCCCTCGGCGGCGACCGATGGGAGCGCCACCAGGCGCGCGAGTAGGCTGCGGAAGCGCTCACGGAGATGGTCGGGGAACGTCGTCATGGCGCCCATCGTACGCGCGGCGCCGGCGACGCCACGGTCGTGGCGACGGTCGCCGCGAGGCATTGCCCGTACGTCAGCGCGGCATCGGGATGGCGACGCCGTTCAGGCGGTAGAAGCGCTCCACGGTCAGGTTCTCGTCGCGGAACGCGCGCGTCTGGTCGTCGTCTTCACGCTGGCTTTCCCAGCGTTGGAACATCATCTCGGTCTGGCTGCGGTGGGCGCGCAGGGCATCCAGCTTGCGCTGTCTGACGGCGCGGATGTCGACTGCCACGTGCTGGGGACCAAGCACGGCGCGCAGCTGCTCGCGATCGCCGACCGCGACGGCGAGCAGCCGCGGCTTCGGGTCCGGCAGCGCGGCCACGGCGAGGTGCGTGGCCAGACCGATCGCGTCGTGGTCCGGGTGCACCGCGTGGCCGGGATAGAAGGTGATCACCGTGCTCGGGGCGAGCCGTTCGAGGGCCGAGCGGATGCGCGCCGCGACGGCGTGCGGGTCCTCGAACTCGACCATCCGGTCGCGCATGCCGAGCATCTCGTAGCGCGCGCCGAGGATCCTGCAGGCATCCGCGAGCTCACGTTCGCGCACGTCGCGCATCGACTCCCGGTTCGCGAAGAACGGGTTCCCCATGCGGCGCCCCATGTCGCCGAACGTGCCGCAGAGGTAGGCGACGGGCACGCCTGCGTCGCTGGCGAGCGCCATGGTGCCCGCCGAGGAGAACGACTCGTCGTCCGGATGTGGGAGCGACACCACGATACCGCGTTCGGCGCTCGGATCGAGCATCGTCATGCCCTCGACCAGATGGTCGATGCGTTCGGGTGGAGGGGGCAGGATGGACACGGCGCTCACTCCCGGAACGGCTGCAGGGAGAGTTGCAGCCCGACACGAAGGTTGCCTTCGTCGTCGTGGCCCGCCAGGAGCAACTCGCCGCGCTCCGTGACGGTGTAGTCGGTCAAGCCCTGGGCGTACACCCAACCCGAATCCAGCTTCAGACCGACCCGGTAGGGGCCCTCGCCCGTCACGAGGCCGCGGTCGTAGCGCACGGTCGCGTTGCGAACGAACGCGATCACCGGCGTGCTCTTCTCGGGTCCGAGGGCCGTGTACGAGCCGGTGGTGGTCTCGAGGTGCAGGTACACGTCGACACCGAGGCGGGCGTCGAGCTCCGCCTGGACGCGTTCCGGATCGATGGGTCCCACGTGCTGGCCTCCCGTGCGCATGTCGCGCAGGGACGAGTGTACCGCCAGCGGCGGGCGCGTCGCGTGCACGGTGGCCGTGTTCGGGAGCCCGGGTCCGATGGGGCGAGCACCTCGGCCGGCGGGGCGACCGTCGCACCCGGCGCGAGCTTCGGCGTCGGGCCATCACCGTGCAGCTTCGCTCCGCGTCGTCGTCACCACCGCAGTGGTTCGGGTCGCATGGGCTCCTGTCGTCCGGGGGCACGGATCGGCACGCCGACGCGGGGGAACCAGCGCGCAAGCGACTGGGCGAAGCGCGCGACCGAGCCCCAGTCGGTGAAGTCGACCTCGCCCTTCGGATCGACGCCGACGTGCCGCGCGACGCGCGCGGCCTGGACGCGGCGAAGCGGGCCGAGCGCAGCGGGGCGCAGCGCACCCGCGACGAACTCGACCACGTCCGGCCGCCACGGCGTGTTGGCGAGGAAGGTGGCGAGGTACTCGTGTTGACGCGCCCGGACGGCGGCCTCGCTCGACGCCGCGCTCATCGAGACGATCATCAGCGCGCTCGGACGCTCGGACAGCGCCACGCCGTGCATCGACGCGAAGCGGATGAGCCGCGGCTGCATCCTTCCGCCGTGGATAGATCCCGCCACCACGACGGCGTCCGCCGCGGGCAGGGCTTCGGCGGCGCTCGGCGTGCCGACGTCGTCGACGGTGACCTGGTGGCCGTGCTGGCGCAGGGCGTCGGCGAGGTGGTCCACCACGACGCGCGTGCGACCTTCGCTGCTCGCGTAGGCGACCGAGAACCGTGCCACGCTCACGGGCCTCCTCTCGCTGTGGCTCTCTCGAGCGTAGGCCTCCGGTGCCGCTCTTCACGAGGGCCGCGCGTCCCGCTGGCTTCGTCGCTGAAGCGTCGCCGCGCCTCGGCGCGTGCCCACGCCGCCGCCAGGGTGTCGTGGCCGACGCCGGCGCCGCACCACGCCAGGTCGTCCTGGAGCGCCAGCAGTCCATCGATGCCGGCGTCTGCGAGGAAGGGCGACGGCGGCCGGTCTGCGTCGCGCACGAGGTGGAGTCGCTCACGCGCCCGCGTCCACGCGACGTAGGCGAGGCGGCGCTCCTCGGCGTCGTGGCCGACGGGGAACACGCCCAGGTCCTGACCGGGGACGACGACGACGTCCCACTCCAGGCCCTTGGACCGGTGCGCGCTGGTGATGGTGACTCGGGATCCGTCGCGCGCGCGAGCCAGCCGGGACCGGGCGATCTCGGTCAGGAAGGCGGCGACGTCGTCCGCCACGGGTCCGAACACGCCCGCGGCGACCACGGCGGCGAGCGCCCGCAGCCTGGCGGCGTCCGCTCCACGGTGGGGCCACGGCAGCAACTCGGCGGCGGCCGAGCGCAGCGCGCTCACCACGCCGGTCCTGGCGGCGGCCGCGAGCCGGTTGGCCGCCGCCAGGACCCCCGTGTCGCCCGACGATGCCCGCCCGAGCAGGCGCTCGACGGCCTGTGCGCTCCCGTCGCCGAGACCCGACCAGTGCGCGGCGCGTTCCGCGGATCGGGCCGGCGGCACGCCCAGGCCCGTGAGCCAGCGTCGCCACGCCCGCGCGCGGTGCGCGCGGGGTGCGACCGGGACGCTCACGAGGTGGAGCCCGGCGAGTGCCGAGCGACACGTGGGGTGGTCGAACAGGTCGGGGGCGCCCGTCAACCGGTAGGGCACACCGGCCGCGAGGAGCGCATGCTCGATGGGAACGGCCTGGGCGAAGCGCCGCACGAGCACCGCCTGCTGGTGCCAGGCGACGCCGTCACGCTGCGCTCCGGTGAGGCGCGCGACCACGCAGGCAGCCTCGCCGTCGGCGCCGCAGGCGACGTCGAGCGTGAGTCGCCCGCCCAGCGTGCGCGCCGAGCGCAGACGCTTCGGGAGGCGCCCCGGCACACGCTCGACCAGGGCCGCCGCGGCCGCGAGCGGCTCGGGCCTCGTCCTGAAGGTGTGGTCGAGGACGTAGCGCTTGGCGGCGAGGCGATCGGCGAGCTGGTGCATCAGTGTGGGGTCGCTGCCGCGGAAGCCGTAGATGCTCTGGTCGTCGTCGCCCACGAGCATCACCTCGCGCTCGTCGCCGAGGAGCGCCTCCAGGAACGCCACCTGGGCGGGGTTGACGTCTTGGCACTCGTCGACGATGTGGTGCGTGAAGCGCCGCCGCACGCGCTCGCGCAGCGGCGCGTCGCGCATCAGCGCGACCCAGGCATCGACGACCAGGTCGTCGTAATCGCGCCAACCGCGCTCGCGCCGCAGGGCCTCGTGCGCGCGCAGCAACGGTGCATGGAGGGGCTGCTCGGGATCGGCGGGTGGGTGTCGCACGTGGCGTCGAGCGGCGCCCGGCAGCCCACGGTCGTCGGGGTCGGGGAGGGCGAGGTGCGCCAAGCAGCGCCCGCGGTAGTCGAGGAACGCCTCGCGATCGAGGTCGTCGAGCTCGCTCGCCAGCGGGTGTGCGTCGTGTCGCCAGGCCTGCACGACCATGTCGAGGAGCCGCTCCGACACCTGCTCGGGTGGTGGCCCCGGTACCGAGGCGCGAGCGCCATTCGCCGCCTCGCGCAGGACCGTGTGGGCCAGCGCGTGGAAGGTGCGCACCTCGACGTCGCCGAGGCCGGCGCCGTCGGCGGCGAGCAGCTTGGCGCGCACGTCGGCGACGGCGGCGCGGCTGAAGCTGACGACGAGGACGCGCTGCGGTGCGACGCCGGAGCGCACCAGCGCACGCACGCGCTCGACCATGGTGGTCGTCTTGCCGGCGCCCGCCACCGCCACCACCAGCGCCGGCCCGCCGGGATGCTCGACCACGCGCCGCTGGGCGTCGGTGAGGGTGCGTCTGGGACGCTCTGCGTCAGGGACCGCGCGCGTTGGTGGCGCGCCGGACCAGCCCGCGGCGGCGCGCGCGGCCGCCCGGACCGAGGCCTCGTCCGTGCCTCGCCAGACGCAGCGCTCGGCCCGATCGAACACGGTCAGTTCGATGTGGACGGGCCGCGTGGGCGAGGGCCCGGCCCGCGAGAGCACGCCTCGAGCGGTGGCGAGCGCCGCCTCCGCGCTCGGCACGGTGTGGATGCGGCGGGACAGCGCGACGCGCCAGCCGGGCCGGGTGCGGGGGAACGGCGTCCACACGAGGCGCTCTCGCACCCGCCATGGTCCTGCCGAGTTCCAGCGGGTGGCTCGACGCGCCGCCATGTCACAGCGTCGCGCACGAGCCCGCCGCGCCTGGCAGCGATCCCGGCGATCACGGCGGCCCAGGCGGCCGCTCGCGGCGCCGTCTCGGCCCGCCGACCACGACCGCCGGCGCTCGCCCAGGTCTCGCTGGGACGTGTCGTGATCTGCCTCGTGGGCGTGGCGGCGGTGCGCTACGATTGGAGCGGCCGTCGCGGCCCCCCGCCGCGCCGGCCGCGCCGCCC
>SLSM01000166.1 GCA_007130445.1 Trueperaceae bacterium
CCGGCGCAGGTCTCGACTTCGAGGCGGTCGAGGACGCCAGCGCGGCGCTCGAGGGCTTCTTGCAGGCGCTCGCCGAGCGCCTCGGCGGCACCGTGAGCTACAGCGTGAGCGACGGCGCTGCGCTGCGCGGCGTGAGCCGCTCGGAGATCGACTGGCGCTGAGCGCAAACCCCCACACTGCGCCGTGCGCGCCCGCGCTGCACGGCGCGCGCACGGCGCGATTCGGTCAGCCGGCGAACTGCGTCGCCTGGCTCGCGACGATGTAGGCCGTCACCCAGAAGCCGTTGACGAACGCCCCTGGCCACACGCTGCCGGTGCGCGCGAAGAGGTAGGTCGACAGCATGGCGGCGACCGGCAGGAGCACGAGGAACTGGTACGCCACGATCGTGCGAAGCGGCTCGAGGATGGTGAGCGGCTGACCCTCGGTGACCACGGGGAGGTACTGGACGAGCAGCAGCACCACGAAGCCACCGACCGCGATGAGGGCGTTGGCGATCATCGCGTCGACGCCCTCCGTGCGGCTGTCGGACGGGCGGAGCTGGCCGTGCAGCAGCATGCCGAAGATGAGGAAGAAGAGCGTGAAGGGCAGCACGTAGCTCAGGGTGATGATGGCCTGGTCCTGCGACAGCAGCTTCTGCGCCACCACCCAGACGCGGAAGTCCACCTGGAACAGCCCGCCGACGAGCGCGAGCAGCGCGTGCGCACCGCCGACGACGAGCAGCGCGAACCAGATGGCGCGGAAGAAGCCGCCCACCGCCAGGCCGAGCGTGTCGGCCCGAGCGCTGCGCCGCCGCCCGGCCGTGACCCACCACAGCAGCACCAGCACCAGCGTGATCGCGCCGTTCAGCAGGGCCCAGCCCATGAGCTCGCTCGTGATCGTCTGCGGGAAGAGCCGTGAGGCAGGCAGCAGCGCCGCCGCCTGCTCGGTCGCCCAGAAGTAGGTGAGCGCCGGTATGGCGGTCGCGACGGCGGCGCCGAGCCACCAGCCGAAGCCCGAGAGCCCGGCGGCGGGTGGCACGCGCAGGCGCAGGCCGCCGAAGGCGGGCGAGCCGAGGAGCGTTCCGCTCAGGCCGAAGAGCGCGAAGATGAAGCCGAGCAGGCCGAGGCCCGTGCCGGCCTCGCGCCACATCCACACCTGGTCCTCGGGCGGCAGCGGGACCGGCGCCGTCGTGGTGCGCTGCACCCAGTCGATCACCGGGGCGACGCCGGCGGTGGTGATGTGGTTCATCGGGTGGTTCTGCGTCGGCATGGCCAGCCAGCGCGCGGTGCCGTCGGCGATCGACCCATACGTGGTTCCGGGCACCACCGGGGCGTCGGTGTCGAAGAGCGCGCGCAGCTTGGCGGTCTGGAGGATGCCCTCGCCGGTGGCGCTGCCCCACATCAGCTGCGAGAACTCGTCGAACGTGCCGAACACGAGGCCGACGTTGCGCGGGAAGGTCGGCGTGCCGTCGGGCGCGCCGAAGGTGCCCGTCGACGAGCCCGAGACGATCACCGAGGTGTAGCCGTCGGGGTTCACCGCGGCGGCGATGATCGCCGCCCAGCCGCCCATCGAGTGGCCTGAGAGCACGACCTGATCGAGGTCGACGAACGGCAGCGAGCGCAGGTAGGCGAGGCCGTCGATGCCGCCGAAACCGCCCGCGAAGGCGGGCGCGTCGGAGTACCCGTGCCCGGGCTGGTCGATGGAGAGCACGACGTAGCCGCGGCGCGAGAGCTCGATCGCGTACGGCGCCTGCGTCCCCTCGCTGTTGATGTAGCCGTGCACCGCGAGCACGGCCGGGGCGGGCGCGTCAGCCGTGGCGAGCGCGGGCCGGTAGAGCCGAGCGTTCACGATCCGGCCGTCGCTCGCGGCGAACCGGACCTGGTCGACACGCACGGCGCCATAGTCGGTCTGCACCAACCAGGCGAGCATGCCGCCACCGAGGGCGAACAGCAGCGCGAGCAGGAGGACGAAGGCGTTACCTCGTTCGTTCCTCATTCAATCTCCCTTCCAGGCCCGTCTCCGCGACACGATGCGCGCGACGGCCGACCGCGCATGAGCTTTTCATGAGCGTAGCATCCTGAGACTGGCCCAGAGTAGAGCGATCTCACGCTCCAACGCGGTTTCGGAGCCGTCGTTGTCGATCAGGAAGTCTGCGCGAGCGCGCTTCTCGGCGATCGGACGCTGGGCGGCGTCGCGCCCCGCCACGCCGTCTGGGTCGCCGCCGCGCGCCGCCACGCGCTCGGCACGCACCGGCAGCGGCGCGTCGACCAACACGGTCGCGTCCATGCCGACGTCGAGACCGTTCTCGAAGAGCAGCGGCACGTCGTGAACGACCATCACCGGCGGCATGGGCGACGCCGCCAGGGCCGCCTCCTGCGCCGCCGCCGCGGCGCGCACCCAGGGGTGCACGATCGCCTCGAGCGCCCTTCGAGCGCCGTCGTCGGCGAACACGAGGCGCGCCGTGGCGCCGCGGTCGAGCCGGCCGTCGACGACGAGATGTGGCCCCAACTCGAGCGCGATGCGTGCCAGCACCTCCGGGTCGTCGGTCGCGCGGCGCGCCAGGTGGTCGGCGTCGATCACGGCCGCGCCGCGCCGCGCCAGCGCGGCCGCGACCGTCGACTTGCCCGCACCCATCGGGCCGGTGAGCCCGACGCGCAGCGGTGCACCGCCATGGCGCGCACCCACGACGGTGGCCGACGCGGGTACCGTGGACGTCATGTTCGGCGCCTTCCGCCGCCCGCGCTCCGTGCGCATCGACATGGCGCAGTGTACGACCGCGCCCGACGGCAGCGACCTGGCCGCAGCCGGCGGTCCGCTGGCGGACGCGGTGCTGGTGGGCGGTGCGGTGCGCGACCTGCTGCTGGGACGGCCGCTGGCCGATCTCGACTGGCTGGTCCGGGGGCCGCACGAGCGCGCCGAGGCGCTGGCAGTCCGGCTCTCCGGCAGCGTCGTGGCGCTCGATCCAGAGCGCAGCCACTGGCGCGTCGTGGCCGCCGGGCGCCACTGGGACCTCGTCGCCCCCGAGGTCGCCAGGGGCTCGCCCCAGCCCGATCCGCTCGACGCGGCGGTGCTCGAGCGCGACCTGCGCCGGCGCGACGTCACGATCAACGCGATGGCGGCGCTGCCGGACGGTCGCGTGATCGATCCCAGCGGCGGTCGCGCCGATCTGGCCGCCGGCGTGGTGCGGCTGACGAGCGATCGGGCGCTGCGCGACGATCCGCTGCGGGCCTGGCGCGCCGTGCGCATCGCGGCGCAGCTCGCGTTCCGCCTGGACGAGGCGAGCGCGCAGGCGATCGCTGCGCTGGCGGGCGAGATGCGCAGAGGATCGCGACCGCTGCCGGCGACCGAGCGCATCGCGGCCGAGCTGAGCGCCTGCCTCGCCAACGCGGCCGCCGGCAAGGCCTTCGCGGCGCTCGACGGCCTCGGCCTCCTCGACGCCGTCCTGCCCGAGCTGACGGCGGGCCGCGGCGTCGAACAAGGGGGGCTGCACCACCTCGACGTGTTGCAGCATCAGCTCGAGGCGTTGCAGCGGCTGGTCGACGCCTTCCCGGAGGCCGACGCGGCCCTGCGCTGGGCGACCCTCCTGCACGACGTCGGCAAGCCGCTCACGCACGCGCACGAGGAGGGCGATCGCCCGCGCTTCCACGGCCACGACGCCGTCGGGGCCGAGGTGACGACGCGCGCGCTGACCCGGCTGCGTCTACCCCAGGCGGTCGCGGCGCGAGCGGCGGCGCTCGTTGCCGCGCACATGCGGCCGCTGCCACGGGGCGAGAAGGCCGCACGGCGCTTCGTACACCGGCTGCGACCGCTGCTCCCCGACCTGTTGCGCCTGATGGTCGCCGATCGCGAGGCGGCCCGCGGGCCGCTGGCCTCTGCGGCGGGCCGGCGCCGTTACCGCTTGGCGCTGGCGGAGGTCATCCATCGGCTCGACGCCGAGCCGGCGCCGAGCGCGCCGCTGCTCGACGGCTTCGAGGTGATGCGGCGGCTGGGGCTGAGCGCCGGACCCACCGTCGGCGTCGCGCTCGCGGCGGTGGCCGAGGCCCGCGCCGTCGGCGAGGTCGCGACGCCGGACGAGGCCGAGGCGTATCTGCGCCGCATGGCGGCGGCGCAGG
>SLSM01000129.1 GCA_007130445.1 Trueperaceae bacterium
CTCCGTGACCAGGTCGGCGGTCATGCGATACGCGCCCTCAAGACCGAACGCACCGGCGGCCACGCCGTCGGCAACCGCCAGCAGCGAGCGGGCGGCCGGACCCACGGCCTCGGGGTCGGCGCGATACGCAGCGACGACGGCCGACATCGCAACCGCGAGCGGGCGGACGGCGTCGAACGCTGCGACGATCGGTGCGTGCCGGGCGCTCACTCGGCCGTCGACCACGCCGTCGATCGGGTTGACGTAGCGGGCGTAGGCGACGCCGTCGTCCGCTCCACCCGGCTGCGCGCGAGCCCACGCGAGCTTCGCTGCGCCGGCGCAGATCGAGAAGTCCGGATCGTAGAGCGTGAACGGCACCCCGACCAGCTGGGGGTTCGCGAACCCGGAGTCCGGGTCGGTCGCCAGTGAGCGCAGGAGCGTGAGCGCGTCGGGGGTGACCTGCGACATGCCCACGTCGTCCGTGGGGCCATGGGCGAGCGGATCGAGGAACGACTCGTTCAGGAGCACCTGGAGCAAGAGCTGCGGTGGCACGTCGTACGCGGTCGCCGCCGCCTCGACGTGGGTCAACACCGGCACCAGGCGCGCCAGCGTCAACACGCCCCACGGCGAGAGCCCCTCGAAGGCCCCCGCGTCGTCGGAGAGCGATCGCGGGATCGCGGTCGCGACCGCAACCGCGTGCGGCGGGCAGTACCGTGACCGCGTCGCCGCGGCCGGGTCATCGTCGTCGTCGTCGACGTCGACCACCGGCACCACCCCCGTCTCGGCGGTGTCCGAGCGCGCCACGTCTGGCACGAGGGCGGGCCCCGATCGCTGCACCGGCAAGCCGAGATAGGCCAGGTACTCGATCGGTGGACCGCTGAGCGCACCCTCGCTGGTCTCGCGCGCGCTGCCGTCGAACGGCGCCGCCAGCGAGACGACCGTCACGAAGCCCACCAGCGCGTAGGACACCATCGCGACGCCCACACCGACGGTACGCGCATGCGCACGCTGCGGCACCTGCCGGTGAGGCCGCACCCATGTGACCGCCGCGTCGGGATCCACGCCGGCGCGCAGGAGGTACGCCGGCACGACACGGCTCGCGGCCGCCACGTAACACACCGCGTGCACGTACTTGAGCGCGATCAGCGGGCCGACGCCTACGGCGACAGCCCTGATCACGCGCCTCGCGAGCGTCCGCCCGCGCGTGCCGCGAGAACGTTCCAGACGCACGAAACCCACGGCAGCGACGACCGCTGTCAACGTCAGATCGATGGCGAGCCACAGGGCGAGTCCGAGGAGGGGGAGGTCACTCCGGGGATCGATGGTCCGCATTCCCAGCCAGATCGGGAGGTACGCGAGGAGCGCCAGGCCGAAGAGGTTCTCGAGTTGGGCGCTCAGCATCGCGAAGCGCACGTTGGGGGCCAGCGCGCGCGACCGCACCGAGTCGACCGTGCGCTTGAGCGCGTTCTGGAGTCCGCCACCCGTCCAACGCTCGACCTGTCGAACGTACCCGCCGAGGTGGGACGGGTCCTCGGTATGCATCACCGCCCCGGTCACGAAACGCGCGCCCCCGCCCCGGAGCAGCGTCAGCGTCTCGCCGGCCCCGAAGAACGTTCGCGGGTCGTGGACACGGCCCCCGGCGACCACCCGGAAGCCGCGCGCGGCGAGCGACTCGACGTCGATCGAGCGCTCGTCGCCGTCGTCCGATTGGATCGCGAGCGTCAGGTCGTGGTCCTCGGTGAGCGTATCCATCGGGATCGGGAACGCGTCGCGGCGGAGCGAGAAACCGCATCCGACGACGGTGTAGAGACGCGTCCGCCCGAACGTGCGCGACGCGCCGAGGCGTCGGGTCTGGCCGCTCCGCAGCACCGCGGAGAACGCGTACTCGGCATCGCGTGCGCACGAGATGAGCGTTGCGACCGCCGTGGCGCGCTCCGGCCTGCGCGAGGTGGCGGCTCCGGACTGCAGCGCCACGTCCTCGACGACCCAGCGCCGCCTACCCTCTCGCGTCTCGAGGCGCGCACGGTAGAAGCCGTCGCGAAGGGCGCCGATGAACCCCGGGTCGAGGACCGTGTCGCCGTCGACCGCCAGCACCCGTTCGGCATCGACGATCCCGTTCGCGACGATGGCGTTGAGGCACTCGGCCTTGCCCGTCGCCTCGTGGAACTCGACGACGGTCACGTCCAGCCGCGCTGGGCGTCGCCAGATCGTCACCCGCGCGACCAGGCCGTGCAGGTCTCGTCGTGGCTCCGGCCGGTAGTCGCATCGGCGAAGCGCATCGGCGACGACCTCGCCGGTGCGGTCGCTGCCACCGTTGATGCTCACGACGACGGCGTCGGCCGGTGAGCGTTGCTCCAACACGGAGAGGAGTGCGGCCCGCGCGCCGCCCTCCTCATCGAACATCGGCATCACCACCGCCAGGCGGTCGGGACCTCGCAGCGCGACCTCCCGCTCAGGGGCCAGGCCGATGACGGCGTTGAACACCACCGTCGGGGCGACCATCAGACCCGGGAGCTGCGGCATCGATCCCTTCCTCGTAGGCACGCGACGTGCCGCGGTGGTCGGTCACCACCGATGGCGGCATCATCCCACGTCCGGTGGTACCACGCATGTGTCTCGCCTCCGGCGGAGAGGGCGTCGTGTTCGTGCGCACGGACCGATCGACGCCGCCTCGCGCGGCGTGTGGTCAGCCGGCCACGAAGTCGTCGAGCAGCGCGTTCAGCGTCGCGCTCGGCCGCATGGCGCGGCTCGCCAAGGTGTCGTCGGGTCGGTAGTACCCGCCGACGTCCTGGGCCGCTCCCTGAGCGGCGAGCAGCTCCGCCTCGATGGTCGCGGCCCCCTCCTCGAGGGCGTCGGCGAGTGTCGCGAAGCGCGCCGCGAGCGCCGGGTCGCCGTCCTCGGCCGCCATCTCGCGGGCCCAGTACGAAGCCAGCCAGAAGTGGCTCCCGCGCGTGTCGATCTCGCCGACCCTGCGCGACGGCGACTTGTTGCTCGCGAGGAACGCGGCGTTGGCACGATCGAGCGCGTCCGCGAGGCGCTGCGCCGCCGCGTTGCCCGTCACGGTCGCCAGGTGCTCGAGCGAGGCGGCCAACGCCAGGAACTCGCCGAGCGAGTCCCAGCGCAGGTGCCCCTCGGCTTGGAACTGCTGCACGTGCTTCGGCGCCGAGCCGCCGGCGCCGGTCTCGAACAGACCGCCGCCCTGCATCAGCGGCACGATCGAGAGCATCTTCGCGCTCGTCCCAACCTCGAGGATCGGGAACAGGTCGGTGAGGTAGTCGCGCAGCACGTTGCCGGTGACCGAGATGGTGTCGAGCCCGGCGCGCAAGCGCTCGCACGAGAAGCGCGTGGCGTCCGCCGGCGCCATCACGTGCAACTCGAGCCCGCTCGTGTCGTGTTCGCTCAGGTAGGCGCGGACCTTGGTGAGGAGCTCGGCGTCGTGCGGGCGTGTCTCGTCGAGCCAGAAGACCGCCGGGGCGGCGCTGGCGCGGGCGCGCGTCACGGCGAGCTTGACCCAGTCACGCACGGCGTCGTCCTTCGTCTGGCACATCCGGAACAGGTCGCCGGCGGCCACGGTGCGCTCGAGCAGCGTCTGCCCGTCGGCCGACACCACGCGCACGAGGCCCGCCTCAGCGATCTCGAAGGTCTTGTCGTGCGAGCCGTACTCCTCGGCCTTCTGCGCCATGAGCCCGACGTTCGGCACGCTCCCCATGGTGCGTGGGTCGAAGGCGCCGTGCGCCTTGCAGTCGTCGATGACGGCCTGGTACACGCCGGCGTACGAGCCGTCGGGGATCACGAACGCCGTGTCGTGCAGCGCGCCGTCGGGACCCCACATCTGGCCCGACGTGCGGATGGCCGCGGGCATCGAGGCGTCGATGATGACGTCGCTGGGCACGTGCAGGTTGGTGATGCCCTTGTCGGAGTCCACCATCGCGAGGGGTGGCCGCGCCGCGAGGCACGCTGCGATGTCGGCCTCGATCGTCGCTCGCTCGTGGTCCGGTAGCGTCCTCACCTTCGCCTGCAGATCGGCGAGGCCGTCGTTCGGGTTGACGCCGCGGGCGCCCAGCGGTTCGGCGTGGCGCTCGAAGACCGGCGCCAGGAAGACCGAGACCGCGTGTCCGAAGATGACGGGATCGGAGACCTTCATCATCGTCGCCTTGAGGTGGAGCGAGAAGAGCACGCCTCGAGCCACGGCGTCGTCGATCTGCTCGGCGATGAAGGTGCGCAGTGCGGAACGCTCCATGACGCTGGCGTCGATCACCTCGCCGGTCTCGAGCCGCACCGTCGGCGTGAGCACACTGACGGCGCCGTCGGCGGCCACGTGCTCGATGCGGCCGTCGCCCGCGGCGGCGTCGTCGATCGTCGTCGAGACCTCGTTGGAGCGCCAGTCGCCGGCGTGCATGTGCGCCACGTGCGAACGCGAGTCGGCGCTCCACGCACCCATGCGGTGCGGGTGGGCGCGTGCGTAGGCCTTGACCGACGCGGGCGCACGACGGTCGCTGTTGCCCTCGCGCAAGACGGGGTTGACCGCGCTCCCCTTGACGCGGTCGTAGCGAGCGCGCACGTCGCGCTCGGCCTCGTCGGCGGGCTCGTCGGGGTACTCGGGCAGCGCGAACCCCTGGGAACGCAGCTCGCGGATCGCGGCCTTGAGCTGCGGCACCGAGGCGCTGATGTTGGGGAGCTTGATGATGTTGGCCGCGGGGGTGCGGGCCAGGGCGCCGAGGTACGCGAGGTCGTCGTCCACGCGCTGCTCGGGGCGGAGGTGCTCGGGGAACGCCGCCAGGATGCGTCCTGCGAGCGAGATGTCGCGCGTCTCGACGGCGACGCCCGCGGCTGCGGTAAAGGCCTGTACGACCGGCAGCAAGGAGTACGTCGCCAAGGCCGGCGCCTCGTCCACCTTCGTGTAGATGATCGTCGTTGTGCTCGAAGCGCTCATGTGCTCACCCATTCCTTCGTTGGTCCGCGCATCCTACCCGCGCGTCGAATGTCGATCGGCCCAGCGCCGCGATCATCGTGCTGCCACGCCCAGGCGCGTCACGATCCAGGCATCGGCACCCGACGACGAGCGATCGGGCGCGAACCAGACCTGCAACCCGTCGACGTCGACGAAGCGCACGAGCATCGCCTCCTCGGCCTCGGGGCCGAGGCCGAGCACGCCGCCCGAGGCAGCAGGGACGGTGGCGAGCCGATCGATCGCCGCCTCTCGCGGCATCCGGAGCCGCACGCCGGCCGTCGACTCGCCGCGCCAGAAGGTCGCGCGTTCGCTCGCTCCGGAGGCGACCTCGATGGCGCTCAGGCGCTGTAGGGAGCACTCGGGGTGGTCTCGCGTGAAGCGACGGGCATCGCCCAGGGCCCTCAGACCGGTCCCGTGCAGCGCCTGCACGGTGCCGGCGCACGCCCCCTCGAGCCAGAAGCGGAACGACAGCCCGGCGCGGGCGAAGCCGAACTCCAGCGCGGTGTCGTCACCGTACAGCGCCGACGGCAGGCCGGGTCCGAAGCGTTCCAGGAACGAACCCAGCGTCGTCTCCCCCACCCGGATGTCGCCGAGGCCTTCGCCCGCTACGAGCGGCGCGGCCGCGTACGCGCCGAAGGGGTTGCCGCCATCGCGCGGCCGCGACACCAGGGCGAAGGCGATCGCTGCGACGGCCAGGAGCACGATCCAGACGTTGAGACGAGTGCGGTTCACGACGCGGACGATGCTACCCGATCAATCGGGGTCGCTGCCAGCGTCGGCGCCGATCAACAGCAGAAGCGCGTTGTCGGGCACGCGCAGTCGGGCACCGCCCGCCAGCAGCGGGCCGCGACCGTCGGGCGCGACCACGCCGAGGTCGGTGTCGACGCACAGACGCCAGCCTGCCGCGTCCGGGCACGGCGGCAGCGTGAAGGCGCGCCCCTCTCGCCCGGCCGCCAGGAGGAGGAACGAGGCATCGCAGAGCCTGACGCCCTGGACGTCGAGGTCGCGCAGGGCGCTGCCGCAGAGCAGCATCCCGACGCTGGCGCCGTGGGCGTCGTGCCAATCCGCGTCGCGCATCTCGTGGCCGTCCGGATGCCACCAGGCGACGTCGGGACAGGCGTCCTTGGCGTTGCCCGAGAGGAAGCTGCGCCGGCCGAACGACGGGTGGGCGCGACGCAGCGCCACGAGCGCCTGCGTGAAGGCGAGGAAGTCGCGTTCGTCGTCCCCGATGTCCCAGTCGAACCAGCTGACCTCGTTGTCCTGGCAGTAGGCGTTGTTGTTGCCCAGCTGGGTGCGCGACAGCTCGTCTCCGCCGAGCAGCATGGGGATGCCTTGCGACAGGAGCTGCGTGGCCATCAGGGCGCGCTTGCGCTTCTCGCGACGCG
This sequence comes from Trueperaceae bacterium, assembly GCA_007130445.1. Lineage (GTDB taxonomy): Bacteria > Deinococcota > Deinococci > Deinococcales > Trueperaceae > CSSed10-48. Next base: position 6,316 of record SLSM01000129.1, read on the forward strand.
CGCGCACGACGGGGTCGTCGCTGGCTCCCTCGACGCCGGCGTTGCTCGAGAGGTTGTGGCCGTGGCCGTCGCGGCCGCCCTCGCCGTTCGCCTCGTTGTGCTTGCGCTCGTAGCTCACCAGGTCGTGGAGCGTGAAGCCGTCGTGCGCCGTGACGAAGTTGATCGACGCCCACGGCTTGCGGCCGTTGTGCGCGTAGAGATCGGAGGAGCCGGTGAGTCGCGTGGCGAGCTCGGCCACGCGGCCCCGGTCACCGCGCCAGAACGCGCGCACGGTGTCGCGGTAGGCGGCGTTCCACTCGGTCCACGACCACGGGAAGTTCCCGACCTGGTACCCGCCGGGGCCGACGTCCCACGGCTCGGCGATCAGCTTGACCCGCGAGAGGACGGGGTCTTGCTGGATCACCTTGAAGAACGCCGAGAGCATGTCGACGTCGTAGAACTCGCGCGCCAGAGCCGCCGCGAGGTCGAAGCGGAAGCCGTCGACGTGCATCTCCGTCACCCAGTAGCGCAGGCTGTCGGTGATCAACTGCAACACGTACGGGTTGCCCGGGTCGAGGGTGTTGCCGGTGCCGGTGTAGTCCATGTAGAAGCGCCGGTCCTTGGGCTGCAGCTTGTAGTACGAGAGGTTGTCGATACCGCGGAACGACAGCGTCGGTCCGGCGTGGTTCCCCTCGCCGGTGTGGTTGTAGACCACGTCGATGATGACCTCGAAGCCCGCCCGGTGGAGCTCGCGCACCATCGTCTTGCACTCGTGCACCGCACCGAGGGGACCGCTGCTGGCGTAGCGAGGCTCGGGGGCGAAGTAGTTCAGCGTGTTGTAGCCCCAGTAGTTCGCCAGGTCCATGTCGACGAGCCGCTGGTCCTGCACGATCGACTGGATGGGCAGCAGCTGGACGGTGGTCACCCCGAGGTCGCGCAAGTGGCGCAGCACCGGCTGGCTGACCACGCCGAGGTACGTGCCGCGCTGCTCCTCGGGCACGCCCTCGTGCAGCATGGTGAGGCCGCGGACGTGCGCCTCGTAGATGATCGTGTCTTGCCACGGGACGCGCGGCGCCTGCACGCCCTGCCAGTCGAAGTCGTCCGATACCACCGCGCCCAGCGGCGCGTAGGGTGCCGTGTCGATCTCGGACGGGACCTCCTCCGCGCCGCGGCCCGCGCTGCCGGCGAGGCTGCGGTGCGTGTGGAGCGGGCGGCCGATGGCCCGAGCGTACGGGTCGAGCAGCACCTTCGCGGGGTTGAAGCGGTGGCCGACGTGGGGTTCCCATGGACCGTGCACGCGCAGGCCGTACAGCTGCCCCGGTCCGATGCCTGGCAGGTAGCCGTGCCAGACGGGACCGGTGCGCTCGGTGAGGTCGACCGATCGCGACGGGGTGACGTCGTAGGCGCCGTCGAAGAGCAACCACTCGACGCGGCTGGCGTGCTCCGCGTACAGCGCGAGGTTGACGCCACTGCCGTCCCAGGTGGCTCCGAGGGGGAATGGGCGGCCGGGCCACACGCGGCCGTTGGCCTCGAGGGGTGCGCCCACGCGCGTGTGGGCCGCGCTGGTCGCGGAGGGGAGTGCCATTTCGTCAGTCTACGTCGGGGTCAGCGTTCGAAGAAGCGCAAATCACCATCTCGCAGAGACGGATCGACGCGCTGCGCGAACGCCACCAGACCGTCGCGGTCGGGCGGCTCGAGGAAGTAGCGGAAGTTCGAGAGGTAGCGCAGCACGGTGTGCTCGGCCAGGCCGAGACGCTCTGCCTCGAGCCGGGCGACGTCGGCCAGGTGCCCCAGGCCGCGCTCACGGGCGCCACGCAGTTCGGCCACCAGCCGCGGTGAGGGCGGCCTATCGGCGCGGGCGGCCCAGACGGCGAACGTGAACGGCAGGCGCGTCGCGGCGTACCACGCCTCGCCGAGATCCGTCTGCAGCGGCACCCCGCCGGCGATGTCGCGCCGCGCGACGGCCTCCCCGAGCGCGTTGTCGCCGATCAGGAGCGCGGCGTCGAAGCGCGACAGCATCGTCTCCAGGTCGGGCTCGGCCGGCGTCAGCTCGGCCTCGATCCCGGCCAGGTCGAGCAGCACCCGCAACAGCGCGACGCTGGTGGCGGAGTGGGTGGTGACGCCGATGCGGGCACCGTGCAGGTCGGACCACGGCCGGCGGTGGAAGAGCGTGACGCTGTGGACGGGGCCGAGCGTGGCGATCGAGAAGTCGGGCAGCGCGACCAGCTCACGCCGGTGGCGGATGAACTCGACGCTCGACACCAGCGTCAGGTCGACGTCGCCCCGCAGCAACGCCGCGTTCAGCTCGGTCGGCACGCCGCGGACGAAGCGCGCGCCCGGCCACGGCTCGAGGCCCCAGTGGAGCGGCGCGACGTTGGTGTACGAGACGATCCCGAGCACCTCGCCCACGGCCGCGGACGCCGGGTCCACGCGGGCCGTGGCGGCGTCGGCCGCGCTCAGGAGAACACCTTGCGCTCCGCGTACAGCGCGTCGCGCCGCACGGGCACGCGACCGGCGTCCTTGATCAGCCGGACCAGCTCGTCCTCGGTCATGCCCGCCTCGGTGACCGCCCCGGAGGCGTGCGCGATGCGCTCGTCCTTGATGGTGCCGTCGACGTCGGAGACACCGGCCGCGAGCGACAGTTGTGTCTGTTCGGGGGTGATCATGATCCAGTACCCCTTGATGTGAGGCACGTTGTCCAGGTAGATCCGCGCGACGGCGAGGTTGCGCAGGTCGTCGAGGCCGGTGGTGTGCACGCGCTTGCCCAACGACTCGAGCTCGGCGGCGAGCGGGTTGTTGTCGGGCTGGTAGGCCAGCGGGATGAAACTCAGGAAGCCATGCGTCTCGTCTTGCAGGGAGCGGATGCGGTCCATGTGGTCGAGGCGGTCCTCGAGCGCTTCGACGTGCCCGTAGAGCATCGTGGCGTTCGTCGGGATCTCGAGCTCGTGCGCGGTGCGGTGGACCTCGAGCCACCCCTCGGCCGTCACCTTGGCGCGCGCGATGCGCCGGCGCACGTGCTCGGCGAAGATCTCAGCGCCGCCGCCGGGCATCGCCTTGAGCCCGGCCTGCTTCAGCTCGGAGAGCACCTCGCGGTACGTGAGGCGCGGTCGCGTGATCTTCGTGAAGTGATGGATCTCGGCGGCCGTCCAGGCCTTCACCTGCACGCCCTCAAAGCGGCTGGTGAGGCCCTGCACGAGGTCGAGGTAGTACTGCCACTCGCGCTTGGGGTGGTGCCCGGAGGCGATGTGGATCTCGGTGAGGTCCGGGTGGTGGTGCGTGTCGACGTACGCCCAGACGTCGTCGAGGTCGTAGTCCCACACACCGTCCTCGCCGAATCGCCGGGCGAAGCCGCAGAAGGTGCAGCCGACGTAGCAGACGTTCGTCTGCGACAGCCGCAGCGAGTGCACGAAGTACGCCTTCGGTCCGACCTTGCGCTCGCGAACGACGTCGGCGAGACGCAACAGAGCCGGCACGTCGCGAGTCCGGTACAGCGTCATGCCCTCGGCGAAGTCGATGCGCTGACCCGCGAGCACCTTGTCGACGATGGGCTCCAGAGCAGGGTCGCGGGTGACCACGGTAGGGGGGGCGGCGACGGCCATCAGCCGAAGGTTAGCACGCAGGCCAGGCGCGTCCTGGACGCCTGGAATGCACCGTATGCGGGCTCACAGTGCGCGCATCGCGGGCCCGACGACGCCCACCATCATCGTCATCCACGCCAGGAAGAGGGCGATGGCGCCGATCACGACGGCGACGCCGAGCGCCAGACCCCGCCGGCCCGCGCGGTACGACGTCACCACGAAGGCGCCGCCGAAGCCGACCAGGCCCCCGAGCAGGAGGATCCCGACGATCGTGGTCACGCTCGCTCCCTCCAGTCGGGCGCCGCTCCGTGCAGGCGGCGCCGTCGCGGCCGTCCCTCAGATGTGCAGCGCGCGACCGTCGACGGCGAGCGCCGCCTCCTTCACGACCTCGGCCAGCGTCGGGTGGGCGTGGCTCAGGCGCGCCACGTCCTCGCTGCTGGCGTGGAACGCCAACGCCGCCACCAGTTCGGCGATCAGGTCGCCCGCCCGCGCGCCGATGATGTGCGCGCCGAGCAGCCGGTCGGTCTCCTTGTGCGCGAGCAGCTTCACCTTGCCGTCGGTGGCGCCGATCGCACGCGCCCGACCGTTGGCCTGGTATGGGAAGACGCCCTTGCGATACGGGACGCCGGCCTCCTTCAGCTGCTCTTCGGTCGCGCCGACGGAGGCGATCTCCGGCTCGGTGTATACCACGTTCGGGACCAGGTCGTAGTCGACGTGGCCGCGGCCGGTCACGATCCGTTCGACCACGGCCACGCCGTCCTCCTCGGCTTTGTGCGCGAGCATCGGGCCGTGGATCAGGTCGCCGATCGCGTACACCCCCTCGAGCGAGGTGGCGAAGCGTTCGTCGACGGTGACGAAGCCCCGCGCGTCGGTGTCGACGCCCGCCGCCTCGAGGCCGAGCCCTTCGGTGTTCGGCACGCGACCCGTGGCGAGCAGCACCATGTCGGCCTTGACGGCGTCGCCCTCGGCGACGCTCACGGTCACGCCCTGCTTGGTGCGCTTCGTGCCGGTGACCGCCACGCCGGTGCGGATGTCGAGCCCTTGGCGCGTGAAGACCTTCTTCGCCTCGCGCGAGATCTCCTCGTCCATGGTGGGCAGCACCCGGTCGAGGTACTCGAGCACCGTGACCTGCGCACCGAGCCGTGCCCACACGCTGCCGAGCTCGAGACCGATCACGCCGGCGCCGATGACGACGAGGTGCTTCGGCACCTCGCTCAAGGCGATGGCGTGGTCGCTGGTGATGACGCGTTCGCCATCGACGTCGACGCCGTTCAGCGACGCCACGCGGCTGCCGGTTGCGAGGATCACGTGTTCGGCGTGCAGTTCCTGCACGTCTCCTTCGGCGCCGCGCACGACGACGTGTCCGCGACCCTGGAGCTCGCCGACGCCGGTGATGCGCTCGATGCCGTGCTTCTTGAACAGGTAGGCGACGCCGTCGGTGTTGCTCTTGACGACCTTGTCCTTGCGCTCCATCATCGCGCCGAGGTCGAGCGTCACGTCGCCGACGACGACGCCATGGTCGGCCAGGTGGTCGCGCGCCATCACGAAGCGCTCGCTCGACTCGAGCAGCACCTTGCTGGGGATGCACCCGACGCGAACGCACGTGCCGCCGAGCACGCGCTCCTTCTCCACGCAGGCCACCTTCAGGCCGAGCTGCGCGGCGCGGATCGCGGCGACGTACCCGCCGGGACCGGCGCCGATGACGATCAGGTCGAAGTCAGGCATCGTGTCCTCCGGCGGCATGCTACCGCGGCGGTGCGCCGCAGCGGGCCGTCGGCTCGACCGTCCAGGCCAGGGCTGCGCCCACGCGCGCCCGCGACCGTACTGCCGGCGACGGTGCCCGCGGCGCGCACGGAGTCTGATGCGGCATGGTCGAATGGCTGAACGGACAGCGCTCCACCCTCCTCGTGGCCGCCGTCGCGGCTCTCCTCATCGCGGCGGTCACGATCGTCCGCGGACAGGCCGATACGCCCGCTACGGCCCCTACGCCGCACGACGAGGCCGCGGTGACCGCCGTCGCGTACTTCGCCGGCGGCTGCTTCTGGTGCGTCGAGGTCGATCTCGAGAAGGTCGATGGCGTGATCGAGGTCGTCTCCGGCTTCATGGGCGGCCACGTCGCCGACCCGACGTACGAGCAGGTCGTCCGCGGCGACACCGGCCATCGCGAGGTGGTCGAGGTCCGCTTCGACCCGACGCGGGTCGAGTACCAGGCCCTGCTCGACGCCTTCTGGCGCCTGCACGACCCGACCGACGCCGGCGGCTCGTTCGTCGACCGGGGCTTCGTGTATACCTCGGCCATCTACGTCGTCGACGACGAGCAGCGCCTGCTGGCGGAGGGCAGCCTGGCGGCGCTCGACGCCTCGCAGAAGTTCGACGGGCCGATCGCGACCGTGATCGAGGACGCCGGCCCCTTCTACGCGGCCGAGGCGTACCACCAGGACTACGCAGCCAACAACCCGCTGCGCTACCGCACCTACCGCGCCGCGTCGGGCCGCGACCGCTTCATCGCGGCGCACTGGGACGGCGACCGCACCGTGTACCAGCTGAGCGAACACCTGCCGGCGTGGTTCACGCAGCATCCGGGCGACGAGGCGCTGCGCGCGCAGTTGGGCGACCTCGCCTACCGCGTGACGCAGCGCAGCGCGACCGAGCGCGCGTTCTCGCACCCCTACGACGCGCTCTACGAGAGCGGCATCTACGTCGACGTGGTGAGCGGCGAGCCGCTCTTCAGCTCGGCCGACAAGTTCGACTCACGGACCGGCTGGCCGAGCTTCACCCGACCGATCGACGAGCGCTTCGTGACGCTGTACGACGACAGCAGCTTCTTCATGAACCGCACCGGGATCGAGAGCCGCTACGCGCTGTCGCACCTGGGGCACGTCTTCGACGATGGCCCCGCGCCGACTGGCCAGCGCTGGTGCATCAACGGCGCGGCGTTGCGGTTCGTGCCCCTCGCCGACATGCAAGCCCAGGGCTACGGGGCGTGGGTCTCGGCGGTCACGCCCGACGCCTCGGACGACGCTGCGCGCTGAGCGCGGCGCGTCCACGCGCGGGTCGAACGCTCACGGCTCGACGAAGCGCGCGATGGCGTCGAGCGGCTCCTTGTCGATGCGTGGCACCGTCGCGCCTTCGGCCGGAAGGCCGGTGACGATCAGCACGAAGGGCTGCTCGTGCTCGGGCCTCCCCAGCACCGCTCGCAGGAAGCCCATCGGGCTCGGCGTGTGCGTCAGGGTCGCCAAGCCTGCGTGGTGGAGCGCGGCGAGGAGGAAGCCGGCGGCGAGGCCGACCGACTCCTTGACGTAGTAATGCTTGCGGCGCGCGCCGTCGGCGCCCTCGGCGTAGGGCCGGGCGAACACCGCGATCAGCCACGGTGCCGTCTCCAGGTACGGCTTGTGTGCGTCGGTCCCGAAGGGCCGCAGCGCGTCCAACCAGGCGTCCGGCGCCCGCCCGCCGTAGAAGGCCCGCTCTTCCTCCTCGGCGGCCTCGCGGATCCGCCGCTTCACGTCGGGATCGGAGACCGCCACGAACGTCCACGGCTGCATGTTGGCGCCGCTCGGCGCGCGACCTGCCGTGCGGATCGCGCTCTCGATCACGGCGCGCGACACGGGCGTGGTGGCGAAGTCGCGCACCGTGCGCCGCGTCGCCAGCGCCGCCTCGAAGGCGAGAGCGCGTTGCAGGCGCTCGTCGTCGGCGAGGTCCGGGTACCCGGTCAGCGGCTCGTGCTCGGCCATGGTCGCTAGACCTCGATCAGCATCCGGGTGGGGTTCTCCACCGCCTCCTTGATGCGCTTGAGGAAGGTGACCGCCTCGCGTCCGTCGACGATGCGGTGGTCGTACGTCAGTGCCACGTACATCATCGGCCGGATCACGACCTGGCCCTTCAGGGCGATCGGGCGCTCCTGGATCGTGTGCATGCCGAGCACGCCGGACTGGGGCGGGTTCACGATCGGCGTCGACATCAGCGAGCCGAACACGCCGCCGTTGGTGATCGTGAAGGTGCCGCCCTGCAGTTCGTCGGGCGTGAGCTTGCCCGTCTGGGCGCGCTGGCCGAAGTCGCCGATCGCCTTCTCGACCTCGGCGAAGCTGAGGCGCTCGGCGTCGCGGAGCACGGGTACCACCAGTCCGCGCTTGGTCGACACCGCCACGCCGATGTCGTAGTAGTCCTTGTAGACGATGTCGGTGCCGCGGATCTCGGCGTTGAGCTGCGGGGTGCTCTTGAGCGCGTCGATGGTCGCCTTGACGAAGAACGACATGAAGCCCAGACGCACGCCGTGCCGCTTCTCGAAGCTCTCCTTGTACTCGGCGCGAAGCGCCATCACGGCCGACATGTCGATCTCGTTGAAGGTGGTGAGGAGCGCGGCGGTCTGCTGGGCCGCCACGAGCCGCTCGGCGATGCGACGCCGAAGCGTCGACATCGGAACGGCCTCTTCGGTCCGACCATCGTGCGCGACGACGGTGGGGGCGCCAGCCGGCGTGCTCTTCGCACCCTTCGCGGCCTCGACGTGTGTCTGCACGTCTTCCTTGAGCAGGCGGCCGCCGGGACCGGTCGCCTTCACGTCGGACGCCTTCAGGCCGTGCTCGTCGAGCAGGCGCTGCGCGGCCGGCATGACCTTGACGTCGTCGGCTGCGGCAGGGCCGTCGCTCGAGGCGCCCTTCGGCACGTCGTTCCCCTTCGCCGAGTCGGCGTCTTTCGCCACGGCGGTGTCCTTCGACGTGGCCGTGTCCTTCGCCGCCCCGTCGTCGTCTCCCGCGGGCGCGGCGTCGGCCGAGGTCCCGGGTTCGACGCTGGCGATCACGTCACCGACGTTCGCGCTGTCGCCGGCCTGCTTTCGGATGCCGGTCAACACGCCGTCGACCGGAGCGGACACCTCGAGGGTCGCCTTGTCGGTCTCGAGCTCGACGAGCGCCTCGTCCTTGACGACGGCGTCGCCCTCGCCCTTCAACCAGGTGCCGATGAACACCTCGCTGATCGATTCGCCCACGCTGGGCACGGTCACGTCGACGCTCATGTCGTCTCCTCGAAGGCGGCCTGCATCAGCTCGGCCTGCTCGATCTTGTGGCTGC
>SLSM01000317.1 GCA_007130445.1 Trueperaceae bacterium
CAGACCACCGACCCGCTGTCGATCCACGTCGGCTACGTGGCGATCGCCATCTCGCTCGGCTGGCTGCTGCAGCAAGGGCTGTCCGCCATCGAGCGCGCCACCTGGGGTCGCGACGGCGGCGTCGAGCTGCTGGTGCACATGCCGCTCTTCCCGCTGGCGATGCTCGGCGGCGTGGCGCTGCAGATCGTGCTCGACCGGACCGGCCGCGCGGCGCTGGTCGACCGCAAGCTGATCAACCGCCTCGGCGGCTTCGCCCTCGACCTGATCATCGTCGCCGCCCTCGGCACGCTCTCGCTCGGCGCCCTGGGCGGCAATCTCGGCCCGTTCGTGCTGCTGGCGCTGGCGGGCATCGTCTGGAACGTAGCGGCGTACCTGCTGCTCGCGCCGCGCATCGTCCCGGAGCACGCCTATGAGCGCGGCCTGGGCGATTTCGGCCAGTCGATGGGGATGACGGTGACGGGCCTGCTGCTGATGCGCATCGCCGATCCACAGAACCGCTCGGGCGGCCTGGAGGCGTTCGGCTACAAGCAACTGCTGTTCGAGCCCGTGGTGGGCGGCGGTCTGTTCACGGCTGCGTCGATCCCCCTGATCGCGCAGTTCGGCCCGGTCCCGGTGCTCGCCTTCACGGCCGTGCTGATGGTGTTCTGGATCGTCTACGGCATGCGGGCGTTCGGCCCTGCGCGCTGACCTGGCGCCGATCTGCCGGTCGCAGCGCAGCCGCTCAACCGCTGCGTCCGAACGCGCCGCTCGGTCGCGGGTCGGCCTGGAGGAAGAGATGCTGCTCCTCCTCGTACTCCCGCAACCCGCTGCGGCCGAGCTCGCGGCCCACGCCGCTCGCCTTGAAGCCGCCCCAGGGGGCCTCGGGGAAGTAGGGGTGGAAGTCGTTCCACCACACGGTGCCGAAGCGCAGTCGCTCGGCGGCCGCGAGCGCGGTCTTCAGCTCGCGCGTCCAGATGCCGGCGGCCAGGCCCGTGTCGGTCGCGTTCGCGCGCGCCAGCGCTTCGTCCAGGCCGGCGACGCGCTCGACCGTGAGCACGGGCCCGAAGATCTCCTCGCGCGCCACCCGGCCGTCGCTCGGGAGGTCTGTGATCACCGTGGGCCGCAGGAACGCGCCAGCGGCGAGCGCGGGCTCCGCCGGGCGTGCACCGCCGACGGCGAGCCGCGCGCCCTCCGCCAGCGCGAGCGCGACGTACCCCTCGACCTTCTCGCGATGCTCCGAGCTGATCAACGGACCCATCTCCGTGGCCGGGTCCCAGCCGACGCCCAGCCGGATGCGCCCGGCCCGCTCGCACACGCTGGCGACCAGTTCGTCGTGCACGCGCTCGTCGACCAGCAGCCGCGACCCGGCCGAGCAGACCTGGCCGGCATGGAAGAACACCGCGTCGAGCGCACGGTCGGCGGCGACCGCCAGGTCGGCGTCGGCCAGGACGATGTTCGGGTTCTTGCCGCCCAGCTCGAGCGCGACGCGCGCGGCGCGCTCCGCGGCCGCGCGAGCGATCAGACGGCCTGTGGCGAGTCCGCCCGTGAACGAGACGACGTCGACGCGCGGGTCGGCGACGAGCGCTCCGCCGACCGTGGCGCCGCTGCCGGTGACGACGTTGGCGACGCCGGGCGGCAGGCCGGCCTCGGCCAGGACCTCGGCGAGCGCCAGCGTCGTGAGCGGTGTGAGCTCGCTCGGCTTCAGCACGAAGGTGCAGCCGGCGGCGAGCGCCGGCGCGACCTTCCACGAGGCCTGCAACAGGGGGTAGTTCCAGGGCGTGATCATCGCCACCACGCCCGCGGGGCGCCTGAGGGTCAGGCTGAGCGCTGCGCCCCCCGCGCGGTTGACCTCTCCCGCCTCGGTTCGGATCAGGGCCGCGTAGTAGCGGAACACGTCGGCCACCTGTGCCAGGTCGTCGCGGCTCTCGGCGAGCGGCTTGCCCGTGTCGAGCGTCTCGAGCGCGGCGATGCGCTCCGCGTCCCGTTCCAGGATCGCCGCGGCGCGCTCGATCACGGCGGCGCGCTCGCGCGGCGTGGCGTGCGGCCAACCGCCTCGGTCGAAGGCGCGGCGCGCAGCGGCGGTGGCGCACAGGACGTCGTCGGCGTCGGCCTCGCTGACGGAGGCGAGGACGCGGCCCGTCGCGGGGCAGCGCACGTCGCGCCGTTCGCCCGCCGCCGCGGCGCCGAACGCGCCGTCGATGAAGAGGTCGGGCGTGGGCAGTGTCGGCGTCGGGGGTGCTGGCAGGCTCATGTGGGGTCTCCGTCGCGGGGTGTGGGCGGGGCCGGTCGCTGCGCGCCATCGCCGTCCAACAGGTCGAGCCAGTGGCCGACGGCCGCGAGCGAGCCGAGGACGTAGGGCGTGACGTCGTGTAGGGCGGTCGCCTGCGCGGCGCTCTGAGCCACGCCGATGCAGCGCACGCCGGCCGCGACCGCGGCGATGGCGCCGGTGGGGCTGTCCTCGATCGCCACGCAGCGCGCGGCATCCAGGCCCAGACGTTCGAGCGCCAGCAGGTAGATCTCGGGTGCGGGCTTGGCGGCCCGGACGTCGTCGGCGCTCACGCGCAGCGTGAGGTCGCGGGCCCAGGGGTGGGGCGCGAGCGTGTCCCGGACCACGTCGGCGGACGAGTTCGACACCACCGCGCAGCGCACGCCGTGGGCCATCGCAGCGGCGACGAGATCGGCCGCGCCGGGCATGGCACGAGCCCGCCGCAGCCGCTCCGCGAGTGCGTCGAGGACCGCAGCGTGCAGCGCGGCCGGTCTGGCCGCCGCGCCGAAGCGTGTCCGCAGCGTGTCGATGATCGAAGGCGTGTGCAGGCCGACCAGCGCCTCCGCAGCGGCGTCGGGCAGGTGCCCGCCGAAGCGCGCCACGGCCTCCTGTGCGGCCTCGAACCACAGCGGCTCGGTGTCGACCAGCGTGCCGTCCATGTCGAGCAGGAGCCCGTCGGGCCGCCCCCACTCGCGCGGATCGGAGCGGCTCATCCGCGCTCCTGCGCCCGCGGATCGAGCGCGTCGCGGAGCCAGTCACCGAACAGGTTGATGCCGAGTGCGGTGATCGCGATCGCGACCCCGGGGAAGATGGCGAGCCACGGGTAGATCGTCAGGAACTGCCGACCCAGCGACAGCATGTTGCCCCAGCTCGGCACCGCGGGCGGCACCGACAACCCGAGGAAGCCCAGGCCTGCCTCGTAGAAGATCATCGCCGAGACCTCGAAGGTCGCCAGCGTCAACAACGGACCGGCCAGGTTCGGGAGCAGGTGCATGGGGATGATGCGGAACGCGGACGCGCCCAGGCCGACCGCCGCCTCGACGTAGACCATTCGCTTCAGGCGCAGCACCTCGCCGCGCGTGACGCGCACGAAGATCGGGCTGCCGGTGACGCCGAACAGGAGGATCACGTTGGTCAGGCTGCGGCCCAGCACCGTGGCGATCACGATCACGAGCACCAGGTAGGGGATCGACAGCAGCAAGTTGGTGAACCCCGTGACGACGCTGTCGAACCAGCCGCCGAAGTAGCCCGCCAGCAGACCCAGGGTGACGCCGATGGTCACGGCGAGGAGCGCACCGAGGCCGCCCACCAGGAGCGACACGCGCGTGCCGTAGACGATGCGGCTGAACACGTCCTGTCCGAGCTGATCGGTGCCGAGCAGATGCGCCGTGGAGCCGCCGTCCATCCACGCCGGCGGCAGCCGCGCACTGAGGAAGTCGCCCTCGGTCGGGCCGTAGGGCGCGATCCACGGCGCCAGGATGGCCGTGGCGATGATCGCCACCACGAGGACGAAGCCGGTCATGCCGGCGGCGTCGCGACGCAGCAGGCGCCAGAGCCGCGCCGGCGCGAAGAGCGACTCGCCGGCCCCACCGTTCCCGTTCCCGTTGCCGTTCGCCGCCCCCGTCACGCGCGCCTCAGCCGCGGGTCGAGCACGCCGTAGAGCAGGTCGGTGAGCAGGTGGATGCTGATCGCGAACAGCGAGATGAAGATGGTGATGGCCTGCACGAGCGGGAAGTCGGCGTCGCGGATCGCGCTCTCGAGCAGCGAGCCGAGCCCGGGCCAGGCGAAGACGACCTCGATGTAGACCGAGCCGCCGA
>SLSM01000244.1 GCA_007130445.1 Trueperaceae bacterium
CCGTCGCCCCCGGCTTCATCGAGTCCGACATGACCGCCGGCCTCGCCGACGACCTCAAGGCCGCCTACCTGGCGCAGATCCCCGCGGGCCGCTTCGGCCGCCCGGAGGACGTGGCGGCCGCCGTGGCCTACCTCGCCTCCGACGACGCCGCCTACGTCAACGGGCAGACGCTCGTGGTCGACGGCGGACTCGTGATGCACTGAGCAGCGTTCACTGTCTATGGCGTCGCGGCCAGGGTCGGATGCTGGCAAGAAGGCGCCGTGGCGCGATCGGCCCTGGTCTGGCGCCCGCACTCGACCGGGCATCGCCGGCCGTACCGTCCTGGCGTGAAGGTCGGTCTCGTACTTCGCCTCCTGGCCGCCGACGGCTGGGTGCTCGTCGTGCAGCGTGGGAGTCACCGCCAGTTCAAACACCCGACCAAGCCTGGTCGCGTGACCGTTGCCGGAAAGTCAAGCGACGATCTAGCACGAGGTACGCTGCAGAGCATCATGAGGCAAGCCCGTGTGAAGTGGAGGACAGGATGAGCCGTTACGCCATCGTGATCGAACGAGCCGGCGCGAACTACTCGGCGTTCGTCCCCGATCTGCCAGGCTGCGTCGCAACCGGCGCGACGCGCGCCGAGGCCGAACGCAGCATCCGCGATGCCATCGCGCTCCACCTGGAGGGCCTGCGCGCCGATAGCGCGGTCATCCCTGAGCCGACGAGCACGGTCGCGACCGTCGACGCGCCGTGAAGCGTGCTCCGTAAGTTGCGCCCAGCGAGCAACCGCGCTGCGTCGAAGACGTTCACCCTGACTGGCCGGCTGCCGTTCACGGCGAACCACCTCCACCTCGCCTCCACACGCCCTTCACACGGAACGCACGCCGTCGCGTCATGCTCGTGGGCATGCAACGCACGCGTGCTACGGTCGACCGCGTGGCACACGTGCTCGTGGTCGAGGACGATCGCGACATCGCGGAGAGCATCGAGCTCTACCTGCGGCACGATGGGCACCGCACCGACCGCGCGCACGACGGCCGTCAGGCGCTCGAGCTGTTCCACCATGCCAACCCCGACCTGGTGATCCTCGACGTCGGCCTCCCCGAGGTCGACGGGCTCGAGGTGCTGCGCGCGATCCGCAGTCGCTCCGAGGTGCCGGTGATCGTCGTGACCGCCCGGCGCGAGGAGCTCGACGAGCTGCTCGGCCTCGCGCTGGGCGCAGACGACTACGTCACCAAACCGTTCAACCCGAGGACGCTGCTCGCGCGCGTCAAGGCGGTGCTACGCCGGAGCGCTCCACAGCGATCCTTGCCGCGCGTCACGCGCCTCGGCGCTCTCGAGGTCGACCGGGACCGCGCCGACGTGCGCGTCGACGGCGCGAGCGTGGCGCTCACGCCGACCGAGTACCAGCTCCTCGCCACCCTGGCCGACGCGCCGGCGATGGTCATGCGCCGAGACCAGCTGATCGAGCGCGCCATGCCCGACTCGGACGCGCTGGAGCGCACGGTCGACGGCCACATGAAGAACCTGCGCCGCAAGCTCGCCGACGCGGGCGCCGGCGACGTGATCGAGACCGTGCGCGGCATCGGCTACCGGCTGCGTCGGTTCGAGGACTGAGCCGTGCAGCGCCTCGCGACACGGCTGGCGCTCGCGATGATCCTGGTGGCGACGGTGTCGCTCTCCGTGGCGGTGGTGAGCCAGGTCCTGATCGCCCGCGAGGCGTCTGCGCGCCTGCCGGCCGAGGTGCGCCAGCGCATGGTGGAGCTGCGCGGGGACGGTCGCATGTTCGAGTGGGTCTTCCGTGGCCGCCCGGTGCCGCCCCGGTTGGCCGGTGACGCGTTCACGCTCACGGTGACCGACTCGATCCGCGCCATCGACAGGGTGCAGAGCGCGCAGTGGCGCGGCCTCGTCTACGGGCTGGCGCTCGCCGTGATCGCGTCCGGGGCGTTGGCGTGGTGGCTGGCGCGCAGCATCGCCCGCCCCATCGCGGCGGTCGGCGCGGCCGCGTCGAGGGTCGGCGCGGGCGATCTCGAGGCGCGCGTCGCGCCCACCGACTCGACGTTCGGCGTCGCCACCGAGGTGGACGAACTCACCGAGGGGTTCAACCGCATGGCCGAGACGCTCGAGCGCAACGAGCGGGAGCGCAGGGTGCTGGTCGCCGACGTCGCGCACGAGCTGCGTACGCCGATCACGGCCATGACGCTGCGGCTCGAGGCGCTGCGCGACGGACTGGTGCCGTTCGAGGCCGCGGAGGTCGAGCGCCTGGCACGGCAGACGGCGCTGCTGCACCGGCTGGTGGAGGACCTGCGCACGCTGTCGCTCGCCGACGCGGGCCGCTTGACGCTGCGGCGCGAACCCGTCGACGTCCGCCGGCTCATGCGCGACGCATGCGAGGCGTTCGCACCCCTGGCACGACCGAAGGGCGTGACCGTCGCGCTCGACGTGGGCACCGGCGCCGCGGACGACGCCGCGCCGACGATCGTCGGCGACGCCGACCGGCTCCGTCAGGTGCTCACCAACCTGCTCGACAACGCGCTACGCGCCTCGCCAGAGGGGGGCGCGATCGCACTCGAACTGGCGACGCGGACGAGCGGCGTGATCGTGACGGTGCGCGACGAGGGCCCGGGCTTCGCCGCCGCCGACCTGCCCCACGTGTTCGAGCGCTTCCTACAGGGCGACGAGGGGCGCCGCGACCTACGCGGGAACGCCGGCCTCGGCCTCGCGATCGTGCGCGCACTGGTCACGCTCCATGACGGCGAGGTGACGGCGCGCAACCGCCCCGAGGGTGGGGCGGCGGTGTCGGTGCGGCTCCCGCGCGCCTGAGCGCAGGCATGCCGCCGGCCCGGCCTTCACGCGACGCGCACACGAGCCGCATCCGCCCCGCACGCACGCGGTCCATCCTCCAGGAGACGGCTCGGGGCCTCGACGCCTCGCGACGACCATCCAGGAGGAACCATGCAACCCAACACCACCACCCACCGCCGGCGCACCACGCTCGTGGCGGCGCTCGCGCTCACCGTGCTCGTCGGCGGCGCCTTGTTCGCGTTCGCGCAGGGCGACGCAGAACCGGGCGCCGAGACGGCCGACTCGGCCGTCGAACGCTCGCTGCGTGAACACGCCTGGGAGCGCGCCCGAGCGATGATGCCGCGCCTCCAGGCACGCATGGGCGACGGCCGGGGCGATCCGGCGACGATGTTCCGCGGGGCCGCGGGGCCGCGCGGCGCTGCGTTCCCCGCGCGCGCCGGCGGGCTGGACGGCAGTGCGCTCTTCGCACGCTGGCTGGCGCACGCTCCGGACGCGGGTCCCGTCGCTCCCGGTCTCGTGGGTCGCGTCCCGGACGGCACCGAGGTCCGCGTGCACGTCTACGACGGCGACCCGGCCGCGAATGCGGCACGCCTCGCAACGCTGACCTACGTCGCCGGGACCGACGACCGGGCCGCCTTCCGGGCCGAGCTGCGCGCGGCGGCCGCCGATGCGACGCACGTGGTCGTCGACGTGCTCGGCCGGACCGTCGCATTGCCGTCGGCCGAGCTGGCGGGCGAAGCGGACGACTGACCACTGCGCGGCGACCACCGAGGTGTGTCACCGCGCGGTATCCGATGCGGTCTCGCCGTGCCACGGTGGTCGCGCAACGGCGTGGCCGCGGGCAGCGAGACGGTCCGGTCGCGGGCGCACGCAACGCCTACGGTCGACAGGCCGCCTCGTTCGCGGCCGAGGTGTCCGTCGTGGACTGGGGCGAGCCGTTCCGCGCCGTCTTCATCCGCGCACCCCGCATCACGGCCGTCGGGCCGGGCGTCGAGGTGCTGGCGCGCCACGCAGTGGCGATCGCCCTCGCCACGGTCGCCGGGTTGCTCGCGGGCGTGTTGGCCGGCGAGGCCCACATGGCGCTCGGCATGCTGGTACACCAGGGCTCCGTGCTCCTGGTGGTCGCCAACGCGCTTCGGCTCACGTGGGGTGGCGGTGCCGGGCCGGACCGTCCCGGCGCGGCGCCGGCTGCGCCTGCGGCGTCTGGTCCGGCGCGCGTTCGCGTCGCCGCGGCCGCGCG
>SLSM01000318.1 GCA_007130445.1 Trueperaceae bacterium
CGCTCACCGCCGCCTACTCGCTGCTGTACACGCTGCCCGTGCTGCTCCTGTACCTGTTCGTGAACTGGAAGTACGGCTTCCGCTTCTTCGGAGGGATCAAATCGTGAGCCTCGCCCACACCACACCGCAACCCCGACGAGGTGCCCCATGGCGGGCGTGAGCTTCCGCGGCGTCAGCAAGGCGTTCGGCAGCGTCGTCGCCGTCGACGACGTGTCGTTCGACATCGACGACGGCGAGTTCGTGTGCCTGCTCGGCCCCTCGGGCTGCGGCAAGACCACGACCCTGCGGCTGATCGCCGGCCTCGAGCAGCCCACCGGCGGCACCATCCACATCGGCGACGCCGACGTCACCATGGTGGCACCGAAGGGTCGCGACATCGGCATGGTGTTCCAGGACTACGCGCTCTACCCGCACATGACGATCTCCGAGAACATCGCCTACCCGCTCAAGGTGCGCGGCGTGTCGAAGGAAGACCGCGCGAAGCGCGCCGCCGAGGTCGCTGCGAACTTGCAGATCGGCAACCTGCTCGAGCGCCGTCCGGGCCAGATCTCGGGTGGCCAGCAGCAGCGCACGTCGGTCGCGCGCGCCGTGGTGCACAAGCCACGGGTGTTCCTGTTCGACGAGCCGTTGTCGAACCTCGACGCCAAGCTGCGGCTCGAGGCGAGAGGCTTCCTGAAGCACCTGCAGCAGGAGCTCGACGTCACGGCCGTGTACGTGACGCACGACCAGGCCGAGGCGATGGCGCTCGCCGACCGGATCGCCGTGATGGACGGCGGCCGCATCGTGCAGATGGCGCCTCCGCTCGAGGTCTACCACCGGCCGGCCACCATGTTCGTGGCCAACTTCCTGGGTAGCCCGCCCATGAACCTGCTGCCTGTCACGGTCGAGCGCACGTCGACGCACACGCGCCTCGTCGCGCCCACCTTCAGCATCGGCGCGGACGAGTGGAGCGAGCGTCTCAAGAGCCTCGTCGAGCACGGCGAGGAACTCTTCCTGGGGGTGCGACCCGAGCACCTCGGCATCGGTCGCGAGGGCGATCCGTGGACGGTGACGGGCGAGCTCTACGCCATCGAGCCGCTCGGTCCCGAGACGCTCGTGACCGTGACCGTCGGCGACGCGTTGGCCACCCTGCGCATCTTCGGCGACGAGCCGCCCGAGATCGCAGGCACGGTGCACGCCACCATCGACAGGGCCAACCTGCGCCTCTTCCGGAGCAGTGGCGAGCGGATCGACTTGGCATGAGGACCGTCATCGCGGGACGCGTGACGCCCGACGACCGGCGTCGCAACCCGTACCTGGAGCTCCCCTTCGAGGTGCCCGAACGCGCGACGGCCGTGGAGGTCCGCTACGCGTTCGACCCGGGCAGCGTCCTCGACCTCGGACTGCTCGATCCCCGCGCCACGCCCTTCCCGTCACGACAGGGCTTCCGCGGCTGGAGCGGCGGCGCGCGCGATCACGTGATGGTGACGCCGTCGCGCGCAACCCCCGGCTACCTGCCGGGCCCGTTGCCGCCCGGTCGCTGGCACGTGCTGCTCGGCCTGGCGGCGGTCGCGGAGGACGGCTGCGCGTACGGCGTCGATATCGAGGTGCACACCCGCGACGAGCCGACGACGATCCCAGGGCTCGTGGCAGACGCCGTGAGCGCCGCGCACGAACCGCCGAAGGCACCCGGACGCTCGGGGCCCGCCTGGTACCGAGCCGACCTGCAGAGCCACTCACACCACAGCGATGCGCGTGGCTCGCTCGACGACCTGCGCTCGGCCGCGCTCGAGCGCGGGCTGGACGTGCTGGCGGTGACCGACCACAACACCGTGAGCCACCACGCTCCGCTCGACGCCATGGCGTGCGAGCGGCTCCTGTGGTTACCCGGCATGGAGGTCACCACCTACCGAGGTCACGCCAACGTGTACGGCGTCGACGGCTGGGTCGACTTCCGCGTCCGCAGTGAAGACGACGTCGCGACCCTGCTCGAGCACGTCCACGCGCGCGGCGGGCTCATGTCGGTCAACCATCCGAAGCACTCGCCGGGCTGCATCGGTTGCGACTGGGAGTACGCGGTCCCTGCGGGGATCGACGCCATGGAGGCGTGGCAAGGGCCGTGGTGGTTGCGCAACTGGGAGTCGCTCGAGCGCTACGACGCGCTGCTACGCCAGGGGCGGCGCCTCACGCTCGTGGGGGGCAGCGACCGACACCAGCCGGCCGGCCCCGACCGCGACCCCCCGATGCTCAGGCTCGGCTCGCCGACCACCTGGTTGTGGCTCGAGGAGCGCTCCCGAGGCGCGGCGTTGAGCGCCTTGCGCAGCGGCCGCGTGACCGTCGCGGAGGCACCCGAGGCGCCCTTCTTGACGATCGAGGTCGGCGGCACGCCGATGGGTGGCGAGGCCCCACGCGACACCGAGGCACTGGCCACGGCGACGGTGCACGGGGCACGCGGTGAGCGCCTGCGCTGGATCGCGGCCGAGGGCGTCGTGCGCGATGTCGTCATCGACGCGGAGCGCTTCGAGGACGCCTGGACGCCCGCTGCTAGAGGGCCGTTCCTGCGCGCGGAAGTCGTCGCCGACGCTGGCCTGGTGGCGCGGCGGGAGGCGTTCGATCGACTGGCACGCGGCAGGACGCTACCGCTCGGGCTCGACGCGGCCGAGCCGTTCCGCGAGCCCTATCGCCTGGCGCTCGGCAACCCCGTGTACCTGCGCTGACGACCGTTCGAGCGGTCGAGCGCCAGGACGTTCGCCCCTGCCGCGGCTCGAGCGCTCGTCTACGTTCGGGGGTGAAGGGGGTCGCCATGCTTCCGTCGACACCGCTCCGCCTCGCCACCTGTGTCATCGCGGCCGCGCTCGCGCTCACGGCGTGCGCACCGACGTCGCGGACCGAGCCGCCACGGGGCGACTGGGAGATCGGCGCCGTCGCGTCCGTGCGTGGCACCGAGCTCCGCTACCTGACGCTCGTCGGCACGGAGCCGAGCGAGCCGCCCGCAACGGCGAACGCCCGGCTGGCCGGCTTCCTGGACGAGGTCGGTCCTGCCTGGCGCATGCCCGAGACGATCGACGTCTACGTCTTCCCCGACCGCGCCACGCTGCGCGACCTCACCGGCTTCGACACGAACGGCCGGGCGCTGCTCGAACTCGACGCGGTGGTCTCGATCCACGCGGCGGACTCGCACGAGGTGGCGCACCTGCTGACGGTGCCCGTCGAGCGCCCGTTGCGCCTCGGCGGCTTGTGGCTGGAGGGCATCGCGATGTACTACACCTGGCCGGAGGTCTACTTCGACGAGGCGACCCTGGCCGAGCGCGGTCTGCCGCCGCGACTCGGGGCGTGGTACGGCCTGACCGTGCACGGCAACGCGCAGGCGGCCCGAGGTGACGGCGAGCTGCCCGCACTCACGCCACTCGCGTACGGCAACCGGACGTGGAACGCGATCCCCGACACGCTCACCTACCCGGCGGCCGGCTCGTTCGTGACGCACCTCCTCGGCGCCGGCCACACGGACCTCGCGCGCATCGCGGCGTTCCGCGCCTTCCTCGACGAGGCCAACCGCGCCATCGACACGGAAGGCGTGCTGGCCGCGTTCGAGCGCCACATGGGCCTGTCGCTCGACCAGGCCGAAGCCGCCTGGCACGCGTTCCTCGACGACTGGGACGAGGCCGCGGCGCGCCGCTGAGGCCAACGTGCCCGCGCGCGGGCGTATCCTGGGAGGCGCGAACCCATCACCCCGTCCGTACTCGGAAGGAGCCCGTCATGAGCGTCAACCACAAGCGGCTCGGCAAGCACGGCGTCCTCGTCAGCGACCTGTGCCTAGGGACCATGAACTTCGGCTGGCACACCAGCCAGGACGACTCGTTCGCGATCATGGACCGCGCGCTCGAGCTCGGCATCAACTTCTTCGACACCGCCGACGTCTACGGTTGGTCGGTCGTGCGCGGCGAGACCGAGCGCATCGTGGGCAACTGGTTCGCGCTCGGCGACGGCCGCCGCGATGCGGTCGTCCTGGCCACCAAGGTCTACAACACGATGGAG
>SLSM01000269.1 GCA_007130445.1 Trueperaceae bacterium
CGCGCGGCGCGGCGGTGGGTGTGGTCCAGGGTCGCCGCGCCCGGCCGGAGCTCGAGACGAGGCTGCGCGACGGCGGCGCGCTGCCGCGCCGCGCGGTCGTCTACGACGTGGTGAGCGTCCCCTGGAGCAGCGACGTCGGGTTCGACGCCGTGCTGCTCGCGAGCCCGTCTGCGGTGGCGGTGCTCCCGGACCACCTGGCGCGGCACAGCCAGCTCGTCGCCCTCGGCCCGACGACGGCGGCGGCGGTACGGGATCGCGGCTGGTCGTGCCGCCAGGCGAGCGAGCCGACGGTGGCGGGCGCACTCACGGCCTTGACGCGGCTCGCGTCACGCGCGCCGCTGGGCGCACGGGAGCTCGGGACGACGTGACGCGCCGCGACGGTCCCCACGCTCCCGACGCCCACGCCGCGTCGAGCCACCGGCCACGCCGCGCGCGCACCACGCGGGCGCTGCGCGACGTGCTGGCCGAGACCGACGTGCTCCCGCGCCACCTGGCCCTGCCTCACTTCGTGCGGCCGGGCCGTGGCGTCGAGGAGGACGTGTCGTCGCTGCCCGGCGTCTCGCGCGTCTCGGTCGACGTCCTGCTGCCGCGGCTCGAGCGCCAGCTGCGCGCCGGGGTGCGCACGGCGCTGTTCTTCGGGGTCCCCGACGACGCCGACAAGGACGGCGGCGCGAGCTCCGCCGACGACGCCGCGGGGCCCGTGCCGAGCGCGCTGCGCGCGGCGCGCGAGGCCTTCGGCGACGACCTGGTGCTCGTGACCGACGTGTGCCTGTGCGCCCACACCGACCACGGCCACTGCGGCCTGTTGGCGCCGCCGCGCGCGCACGGCCGTGAACTCGTGATCGACAACGACCGCTCGCTCGTGCGCCTGGCCGCCATGGCCGCGGCGCATGCCGAGGCCGGCGCCGACCTCGTGTCGCCGTCGGACATGATGGACGGGCGCGTGGCCGCGATCCGGGCGCGGCTCGACGCCGGCGGCTTCTCGTCGGTGGGCATCCTGTCGTACGCGGTGAAGTACGCCTCGGCGTTCTACGGCCCGTTCCGCGACGCCGCCGGCTCCGCGCCGGGCGGCGGGGCCGCCGCGCCCGACGGCCCGGCTGCGCCGAGCACGCGCGAGACGTACCAGATGGACCCCCGCAACGCCCGCGAGGCCCTGCGCGAGGCCGCGCTCGACGAGGCCGAGGGGGCCGACATGCTGATGGTCAAGCCCGCGCTGGCGTACCTCGATGTGCTAGCGCGGCTCCGCCCGGCCACGACGCTGCCCCTGGTGGCGTACCAGGTCTCCGGGGAGTACGCCATGGTCAAGGCGGCCGCGGCCGCGGGCGTGCTCGACGAGGCGAGCGCCGTTCGCGAGACCCTCACCGCGATCCGTCGCGCGGGCGCCGACCTGATCGTCACGTACGCCGCCGTCGAGGCATTGGAGCGCGGATGGCTGCGCTGACACCCGACCGGCACAGCGCCACCCGCGTGGCGTTCACGGTGATCGTCGTGTTCGTGGTCGCGCAGGTCACGTGGTGGATCCTGATGCAGGGACGCCTCGCGAACGAGCTGCGCGACACCACCCTCGCCGCCTGGGAGCTCGACGTGCAGACGGCGAACGCCCTGCTCGTACTCGACCCTGCTGCCGAGACCGCCCTGCTCTCGCGCTACGCGCACCTGCGACCGACCGCGGGTGGCGCGGGGTTCGAGGTCGACCCCGCCGCGCGCCGCGAGGTCGAGCGACGCAGCGCCCGAACGGTGCGCATGCTCGCCTTCGAGGGGCCGTTCTTCGCCCTCGTCATCCTGGGCCTGCTGCTCTTCATCGCCGGCAGCCTGCGCGCCGAGCGCGAGCTCAAGCGGCGCCAGGCGAACTTCCTGTCGGCCGTCACGCACGAGTTCAAGACCCCGATCAGCACGCTGCGGCTGTTGGTCCAGACGCTGCGGCTCCGGCCGCTCGGCGCGACGCGGCAGCAGGACTACCTGCGCCGCATGGAGGGCGAGATCGACCGGCTGGAGCGCACCAGCGAGCAGGTGCTCGCCACGGCGCGGCTCGAGCAGGCGACCGCGCCGCCGCCGCTGGCCGCCGCCGACCTGAACCAGGTGGTGCAAGGCTGGATCGGCCGGCTCCGCCCCGGTTTGGAGGTGCGCGGCGCCGACCTGGACGTGCGTTACAGCCCCGAGCCGCTCCCGGTCGCCCTCGACGGCGACGCGTTCGGCGTGGCGTTCTCGAACCTGCTCGACAACGCCGTCAAGTACACCGCTGGCGACGACAAGCGCGTCTCGGTCACGCTCGAGCGCGACGGCGACCTGGTCATGCTGCACGTCGACGACGAGGGTGTCGGCGTCGCGCCGAGCGAGCGCTCGCGCGTGTTCGAGCGCTTCTACCGCACCGGCGACGAGATGACGCGCGAGTCCGAGGGCGTCGGCCTCGGCCTGGCGCTGGTCAAGAGCACCGTCGAGGCCATGCGCGGCTGGGTCAAGGTGGCCGACGGACCGAGCGGTCGCGGGACGCGCTTCACCGTCGTGCTGCCGCGGCGCGTGGCGCTCGCCGAGAGCGACGAGCGCAACGACGACGCGACCGGGCCGCGCACTAGCGCGGCGCTCGGCGGCGGGAGCGCGGTGTGAGCACGCGCGCGACCGTGCTGGTGATCGAGGACGAGCCCGCGCTGGCGAGCGTGCTCGTCGACAACCTCGAGGCCGAGGGCTTCACGGTGCGCTGGGCTCGCGACGGCCTGGACGGCGAGCGGCGCTGGATCGGCGGCAGCGAGGGCCCACCCGACCTGGTGGTGCTCGACGTCATGCTCCCCAAGCTCGACGGCTTCGCGTTGTGCGAGCGCATGCGGGAGGTGGGCGACGACACGCCGGTCCTGTTCCTCTCGGCGCGCGGCCAGGCCGAGGACCGTGTCCGCGGCCTGCACGTCGGGGCCGACGACTACTTGGCCAAGCCGTTCCACCTGCCGGAGTTCCTCCTGCGGGTGCGCGCGATGCTGCGCAGGCGCGGCTGGCGGGGCGACGCCGGGGCCCGCTACGCGTTCGCCGGACACGTGATCGACTTCCGCTCGTGGATGGTGGAGACGCGCTCCGGCGCTCGCGAGGCGCTGGGCGAGCGCGAGCTCGGGATCCTGCGCCTGCTCACCGCACGGGCCGGCGAGGTGGTGCCGCGGGACGACATCCTCGACGAGGTCTGGGGCGACGACGCGTTCCCGTCGAGCCGCACGGTCGACAACGTGGTCGTGCGCCTGCGGCGCATCATCGAAGCCGACCCGTCCAACCCGGTGCACATCCACACCGTGTGGGGCGTCGGCTACCGCTTCACCCCCGAACCTGAGACCGAGGCCCGAGCCGATCACGGTTCCGCTCCCGACGACGCCCTCGACACCGACGCGCCCGACGCCACCTCGGCGCGCGACCTGGAAGGAGGTGGCGCGTGAGCCTGTTGCTCCGTGCCCTGCGTGGGGAAGACACCCCGCGCGCACCGATCTGGATCATGCGGCAGGCCGGCCGCCATCTCCCCGAGTACCGCGCGCTCAAGGAGAAGCACGACTTCTGGACGCTGGCGCGCACGCCGGAGCTGGCCGCCGAGGTCACGCTGCAACCGGTGCGCCGCTACGGCATGGACGCCGCGATCCTGTTCAGCGACATCATGACGCCGCTGCCCGCGATGGGCCTCGACCTCGACTTCCGGCCCGGCCCGGTGCTGGAGCGGCCCGTGCGCTCGCGCGCCGACGTCGATCGGTTGCGCGTGCCCGAGCAGGGCGAGATCGCGCCGTTCGTCGCGGACGCGGTGCGGCTGCTGCGCGGCGAGCTCGGCGACACGCCGCTGATCGGCTTCGCGGGCGCGCCCCTGACGCTCGCCACCTACGCCGTGCAGGGCGGCGGCAGCAAGGAGTACGAGGTCTTCCGCGCCTTCCTGCGGCGCGAGAGCGAGGCCGCCGAGGCCCTCCTGGACGCGCTCTCCGAGGTGACGGTGCGCTACCTGCGCTCGCAGATCGAGGCGGGCGCCCAGGC
>SLSM01000281.1 GCA_007130445.1 Trueperaceae bacterium
ACCGGCGTGGCACCGGTTCGCGTGCGGGCTGCACGCGACCGCTGGTCGGCCGCGGCGGCGTTGCGGCTGCGCGCCGGCCAACGCAGTGGCGGGGATGCCGTGGCGATCGCCGAGCGCGACGCACTCGTCCTGCTCGCCATCGTCGACGCCACCGGGCACGGCAGGGTCGCGGCCGCCCTCGCGAGCACGCTCACCGCGCGGGTTCGCACCACCTTCGCCACGGCGCCGGATCCGCGCGACGTCACTGCGCTGCTGCGCGACCTGCACGAGGCCAGCGTCGGCACCGTCGGAGCAGCGGCGGGCCTCGCGCTGCTCGATACCGAGCGCTCCGAGCTGCGCTACCTGGCGGTCGGCAACGTGCGCGCCGCTACCGTCGGGCGGCGACGCTTCACCGGCGTCGCCCGCGACGGCGTGCTCGGTAGACGCTGGCCCACGCCCTTCGTCCAACGCACGCAGCTCGAGCGCGGCGACCTCGTCGCCCTGTGGACCGACGGACTCCCCGAGGCGTTGGCGCGCGAGTTCGGCGGCGACCACGGCGACGTCGAACCGCTCGTCGAACGGCTCGTGGAACGACACGCCAAGCGCCACGACGACGCAGCGTGCCTGCTCCTTCGGTGGCGCCCGTGAGCGTCGACACCCCGCGCGTTCCGGCAGTGCCCGACGCGCCGACCCTCGGCACCCTCGCCCTCGACGCAGGGGCGCGGCCACGGGTGCGTCGCAAGGCGTTCGACGTCGTTCGCAGCGTAGGCGGCGGTCGCGACCTGGCGACCCGCGTCGCGGCCGAGGTCTCGGACGTGACCCGCTGGCTCGAGGACCTACCCGAGCCGGCGCGACTCACGATCGCGCTGCAGCCTCGGCCGGGCGGCCTCACGCTGCGCTTCGCCTTCGCCTGGAACCCCGAGCCGGCGCCGGCGCGACCAGCCACGCGGCGGCCGGCCGCGCTCGCGTCCGCCGGCTATCGGGACGGCGCCGGACGCGTCGTCCTCGCCTACCCGCTGCCCGAACACCTCCACGAGCACGCGGCGCAGCGCGCCCGCGACGTGCTGACGGCCCGTTCACGCGAGGAGCTCGTGGCGGGGCTGCAGGCGAGCAACGAGGCGCTGCAGCGCAGCACGGCCGAGGCGCGCGAGGCCAGCGCGGCGAAGGCCCGCTTCCTGGCGACGATGAGCCACGAGATCCGCACGCCGATGAACGCCGTGCTCGGCATGAACCGCCTTGCGCTCGCCACCGCCCTCGACCCCCGGCAGCGCGACTACCTCGAGAAGATCGAACTGTCCGCCAAGCACCTGCTCGGCATCATCGACGACGTGCTCGACGTCTCGAAGCTCGAGGCCGACAAGGTGGTGCTCGAGCGCGGCGAACTCAGCGTCACGCAGGTCCTCGACACCGTGTCGACCCTGCTCGCCACGGCCTGCTCCGACAAGGGGCTGGCGCTCCGCTTCGACGTCGAACCCGACGTCCCGGCGCTGGTCGAAGGCGACGCGTTGCGGCTCCGCCAGGTGCTCGTGAACCTGGTGACCAACGCCGTGAAGTTCACCGACGAGGGCGAGGTCGCGGTACGCGTCGAGCGGCTCGTCGACGAGACGGACGACGCCGTGCTGCGCTTCGCGGTCCGCGACACCGGCATCGGCCTGTCGGCCGACGAGCGACGACGCCTGTTCGCCGCCTTCGCCCAAGCCGACGCCAGCATCACCCGGCGCTACGGCGGTACGGGCCTGGGGCTCGCGATCTGCAGGCGCCTCGTGCATCTGATGGGCGGCGAGATCGGCGTGGAGAGCAGCCCGGGCGTCGGCTCGACCTTCTGGTTCACCGCGCGTTTTGCGCCACGCTCGCCCGTGGCGCCGTCGAGCGGCCCGAGTGCGGCGACGCCCGAGCCGGCCGTCGCCGAACTCGACCCCGCGCTGCGCGTGCTCGTCGTGGAGGACAACGCGCTCAACCGCGAGGTCGCCGCCGGACTGCTCACCGGCCTGGGTCTGACGCCTGCGTTCGCGCACGACGGGCTCCAGGCGCTCGAGGCGCTGCGCCGCGAGCGCTTCGACATCGTGCTCATGGACGTGCAGATGCCCGTGATGGACGGCATCACCGCCACCCGGCGCATGCGCGCCGATCCTGCGCTGCGCGACGTGCCGGTGATCGCCATGACCGCCAGCGTGCTCGAAGGCGACCGCGACACCTGCCTGGCAGCGGGGATGAACGAGGTCGTGACGAAGCCGGTCGACCCGGAGGACCTCGCGCGGAGCATCCGCCGTTGGGCGAAGGCGGCCGCCGAGCGGGCGGCGACGAACCCCGCCGCGCTACGCGACGACGGCGCGAGCGTCGCAGCGTGCGTCGACGAACCAGCGGGCGTGCTCACCGTCGACGACCCGCTCGCAGGGCTGCGCGACCTCGACCTCCTCGACCTGGAGCGCGGCCTGCGCTTCACGCGTCAGAGCGACGCGCTCTACCTCGACCTCATGCGTGGCTTCCTCGACGAGGAGCGCGACCTCCCCGAGCGCCTGGGCTTCGCGCGCGCCGCGGGTGACGACGCGCTCGCCGAACGCCTGGCGCACACGATCCGCGGGCTCGCCAGCGGGCTCGGGACGGTCGAGCTCGCCGCGACCGCCGAGGCGCTGGAGCGGGCCTACCGCTCCGGCGCCGACCCGGACACCATCGACGCCGCGACCGAGGCGCTGTGCGCCGCGCACGAGCGGCTCTACAGGACGGTCGACGGCGCGGTCCCCGCGCGCCTCCCGAAGACGTAATCGAGACCCGCCTTGACGATCGCCGAGAGCCTGAAGCTGAACAGGTGGCGCTGCCAGAAGAGCTCCTGCTTGTCGCTCACGGTGGAGTGGTTCAGGCGCGCGATGTCGCCACGGAGCTGGTCGAAGGCCGCACCATCGGCGCCGTTCGCCATGGCGGCGTTCAGGCGCTCGCGCAGCGCACGCGCGCCAGCGATGCCGTCTGCCACGGCCTGGGCTCGCTTCGGCGCGATGCGCCCGTAGCGCAGCTTGAGCGCGTTGAGCCGCTCGGCGGCGTCGTACGTGGCGTCGACGAGCCGCGCGCGCGTCATCCACATCGTCTCGTAGTTCAGGATGTGCTCCCAGCTCGGTTGGACGAGCAACTGGCGGTGCTCCTCGACGGTGTGCGCGAGCTTGCGGTAGCCGAAGCGCTCGGGCTCCTCGAAGATCTGCGAACCCGGATCGAGGAACGGTCCCATCGGCGAGATGAAGCACTGCAGCCGCGGGTCGTCGAACTGGAACAGGTGCTCGCAGTAGTCGACCGTCTCCATCACCGACTCGTACGTCTGGTACTGCAGGCCGATCATGTAGAACACGTCGATGCGGGTGCAGCGCAGCTCCAGCGCCTGCCGCAGCAGGGTCTCCATCGCCGCGTTGTCGTAGCTCGCGCCGCCCTCCATCGCGTGGCGAACCACCGGGTCGTGGCTCTCGGGGCTGACCTCGAAGCTCCAGGTGGGGAGCTTGGCATCGATGTGGCGCAAGAACTCGATCGGCGGCACGTCGAAGAACTCGAAACAGATGTCGTTGGTGACGCCCCGGGCGGCGATCTCGTCGATCACGGCGGTGGCGTAGCCGAGGCCGCCCTGCAGGAGATCGCCCGGGATGACGATGGTCCCGCGCGACAGCCGGCCGATGGCAGCCAGGTTGTCGGCCAGACTGACGGGGCTGCGGTAGACCGGCTTCTTGCGCATGGTCAGGTGCGTGCACGTGGTGGCCGAGCTGCCACAGGTGGTGCACTCGTACGCGCAGCCCTTGAGCGGGAGCACCATGGTGGTGGGGTTGCGCAGCCAACCGTTGAACGGCAGCACGCTGGCCAGGTCGCGGTAGCGGAGCGCCATGTCGATGAGCAGCTCGGGGCGCACGTCGACGTAGTCGAGCGTCTGCGGCACGAACGTGAGCGCATTGGCCGTCACCACGCCGTCCTTGCGCCAGGTGAGGTTGGGGATGTCGTCGAGAGGTTCGCCCT
>SLSM01000014.1 GCA_007130445.1 Trueperaceae bacterium
GCACCCGACGGCGACGGGGCCGCCCGAAGGCGGCCCCGTCGACCGTGGTGCGTGCGTCGACGCCCGAGCGCGCCGTCGCGCTGCGCGACGCTCAGTCGGCGCGGCCGAGCTGCTCCAGCGCCCACGCCATGAACGACGTCTCGACCACGCTCGCGAGGTCGATGGGCGTCTCGTAGGCGGTGCGGCCGTTCTCGCGGTGCACCCGCTCGACGTCGGCGAGGCCGTCGACCGGGATCTCCTGGTTGGGGTCGTACACGACCGGAGCGCCGCTCTGGAGCGCCTCCGCCGTGGTGCCCGGGAGGTACGTCAGGAACGCGTCGAGGTTCTCGGTCGAGAAGAGGTCGTCGCCCTGCATCAGGCGCGAGGCCTCGAGCAGCGCGAGCGCGAAGCGGCGCGCGACCTCGGGGCGCTCCTCGACGAAGCGGCCGGATCCCACGAACGCCACGGTCATCAGGCCCGGCGTGAGGTCTTCGGCGAACGGCACGGCGGCGCCGGTGCCCTCGGCCTGGTCGGCGAAGGGGGCGCCGAGGATGCCGGCGTCGATCGCACCCGACTCGAACGAGAGCGGCATGTCGGCGTTCGCGACGTTCACCAGGTTCACGTCGAAGATCGTGAGCCCGCCGCGCTCGAGCGCCTTCGCCGCGAGGTACTCGCCACCGGAGCCGGGGCCGCCGGCGACGGCGACGGTGCGGCCGCGCAGGTCCTCGATCGAGGTGATCGAGTCCGCCAGGTCGGCGCGCAACATCAGCTTGGTGGGGCTCCCCTCGAACGGCTCGAGCCCGCCGGGCGCGATCACGCGCAGGTCGAGACCCTGCGCCCAGCCGTTCCACAGCGACACGACGATGGCGATGCCGCCGACGTCGATCTGCCCCTGCTCCAGGAAGGCGATGGCCTCGGTGCCGGACGCGACGCGGTCGATCTGGACGTCGAGGCCGTAGGCGTCGAAGATGCCGCGCTCGGCGGCGACGTACAGCGTGCCGAACTTCGTGATCGACACGTAGGCGACCCGCACCGTCTCGCGCGGCGAGAGCGGTTCGGCGGCGCCGCCTTGCGCCAGGGCGGTGCCGGCCAGCAGTAGAGCGGTGGCGATGAGCGTGCTCAGGACTCGCATCGTTCCTCCTCGGTCGCCGCCGACACGCACGAGGTTCGGCCGGGCGGCGGGTCCGATGCTACACCGTTGACGCGCCGCGTCCGTAGGACCGCGGCCCCTGTGTGCTGCGGCGGGACCGTACTATGGTCGGGTCTTGAGCGTGTTCACCACCGTCACCACACCGGCCCAGCCGCCCATGCGCCACGCATGACGCCCACCCTCGGCGTCGCCTTCGTCGCCGGCGTGCTCTCGTTCCTGTCGCCCTGCGTCCTGCCGCTGGTGCCCACCTACCTCGCCTACATCGGCGGCTCGGGTGCGGCCAAGCGAGCGCTGGTGCTGCGCAACGCGGCGCTCTTCGTGCTGGGCTTCAGCCTGGTGTTCGTCGCCATGGGCGCCTCGGCCAGCGCGCTCGGCTCGGTCCTGCGTGAGCACCGATCGGTCCTGATGATCGTCGGCGGCGTGCTGGTCATCGCGTTCGGCCTCGTCATGCTGGGCGTGATCCGCCTGCCGTTCCTCTACCGCGACACGCGCCGCCCGCTCGGCGCCGACGCGAACCCACAGACGCCCTGGGGGGCGGTCGCGCTCGGCAGCGCCTTCGCGTTCGCCTGGACGCCCTGCATCGGCCCGGTGCTGGGAGCGATCCTGACGATCGCCGGCGCCAGCGGCACGCTCAGCACGGGCGTGGGGCTGCTCGCGGTGTACTCGCTCGGACTGGCGGTGCCGTTCATGCTCGCCGCGTTCGCCTTCGAGCCCTTCTTGCGCATGTCGCGCAGCATCCGGTCATACCTGCCGTGGTTCGAGCGAGCCGCCGGCGGCCTGCTCGTGATCGTCGGCATCATGATGGTGACGGGAACGTTCACCGCCCTCAACAACCTGCTGCTGCGGCTGACGCCGGAGTGGCTCTTCCAGCGGATCTGACGTGCCTGACGACGCGGCGATCGCGCTGCACGGCCTGGTGCGTGGCTACGGCCGCCGCGCCGTCCTCAAGGGGCTCGACCTCGAGGTGAGCCAGGGCAAGGTGGTAGCGCTCTTCGGCGCGAACGGCGCCGGCAAGACGACGCTGCTGCGACTGCTCGCCACGCGGCTGCGACCGAGCGGCGGGCGCGCCCTGGTGTTCGGCCACGACGTCGTGACCAGCGGCCACGAGGTGCGGCGGCGCATCGCGACGCTGGCCGTGTTCGGCGGCGCCTACGCCACGCTCACCGCCCGTGAGCACCTGCGCCTCGACGCCGCCCTACGCGACACGCCGAACGACGACGAGGCCTTCACCGCCCTCTTGGGGCGCGTCGGTCTCGCGGACGCCGCCGACGCACTGGTGCGGACGTACTCCAGCGGCATGCGCAAGCGCCTCGGCCTGGCGCGCCTGCTGGCCGCCGACGCGGACCTGTGGCTGCTCGACGAGCCCCACGCCGCCCTCGACCACGACGGTCAAGACCTGCTCGACGCCCTCGTGGCCGAGGCGCGCGGGCGCGCGACGACGGTGCTGATGGCCACGCACGAGCGCGACCGCAGCCGGCGGCTGGCCGACGCGAGCCTCGTGCTCGACGACGGGAGATTGCGCCTCCTCGATCCCGGGGAGTCGCCGTGAACGACCTGCTGGCCGTCCTCTGGGTGGCGCGCAAGGACCTGCTGCACGAGACGCGCAGCAAGGCGACGACCGTCGCGACGCTGTTCTTCTCCGCCGTCACGCTGGTGGTGCTGGCGTTCGCGATCGGCCAGGACGAGTCGCTGCTGCGCGGCGCCGCCACCGGCGCGCTGTGGGTGGCGCTGGCGTTCGCCGGCGTGATCTCGGCGGCCCAGTCGTACCAGGCCGACCTCGAGGACGGCGCCTTCGACCACCTGCTCACCACGCCGGTCCCGCGCGCCGCGGTGTACGTCGGGAAGCTGCTGGCCAACTGGCTGTTCATGCTGCTGCTCGGGCTGCTGATGCTCCCCGTCACCTTCGTGCTCTACGGCGCCGCCTGGCCCACCGCCTGGCCGTGGCTGCTCGCCACGCTGGCGCTCGGCACGCTCGGCTTCGCCCTGATCGCCGTGTTCTACGCCGGCCTGACCGCCAACCTGCGGGCGCGCGAGTCGCTGCTGCCGGTCCTGATGTTCCCGATCGTGGTGCCGATCCTGCTCGCCTCGGTGCGTGCGAGCGGCGCGTTGGTCGGCTCGGACGACCTCGCTCTGGCCCAGGGTTGGCTACGATTGCTCGTGGGGTTCGACCTCGTCTACGCTGTGCTCTGTACGGCGATCTACCACTTCGTCGTGGAAGAGTGAGCGGCATGATGCGAGTCGGTGCGCGCGGGCTCGGCCGGTGCCTCTGGCGCGAGTCCGGGAGGAGAACGAGATGATGGATGCGAGCGAGCGGCTGCGGCGCCCGGCCTGGTTGCGGGCGTGGGGTGTGGCGCTGGTCCCACTGTTCTTGGCGGCGGCCTACCTGGGGCTGGTGTGGAGCCCCCAGGACGTCAACCAGGGCAACCTGATCCGCATCATGTACGCCCACGTGTCCGTGGCCTGGATCGGCTTCGTGGCCGTGGGCCTCACCGCGCTGTTCGGCGCCCTGTTCCTGTGGCGCGGCAAACGTCGCGACGACGTGTTGGCGGTTGCATCGGGTGAGATGGCCCTGCTCTTCTCCGCACTCACCATCATCGGCGGCATGACCTACTCGAGGCCCACCCTGAACACGTTCTGGACGTGGGACGCGAAGCTGACGCTCACGGCGCTGATGGTGGCGCTGCTGGTGGGCTACTTCATCGTGCGCGCGCTCATCGACGATCCGGTGCGGCGCGGGCGCGTGTCGGCAGTGGTGGCGATCATCGTCGCCGCCAGCCTGCCCTTCAACTACCTGGCCGCCGAGTGGTTCCGAACGCTGCACCCGTCGCGCGCGATCGCGCTCGATGGCAGCGGCGTGACCATGGCGCCGGAGATGCTCTTCACGCTGCTCTTCAACACCGTGGTGGCCGGGCTGGTGTACGCCTGGTTCATGGTGGATCGCGCCCGGCTCGGGCGGATCGAAGCGCAGCTCGAGGCGGAGCGGGCGGAGCGCGAGCTCGGGTCGGTACCGTCGGGAGGTGTTGTCCGTGTTTGAGGGTTGGAGCCATTGGACGTGGGTGTCGATCGCCTGGGCCGAAGTCGTGCTGGCCTACGGCGGCTACCTGGCGTACCTGGGATGGCGGAAGCGGCGGCTGCTCGAGGACGCCGACGCACGTCGCATCATCACCACCGACGCGGTCGAGGGCGAGGCATGACGCGCCGCGTCGCGATGCGCCGCGGTCTCGCGCCCCGGCGCATCGTCTACGCCCTGCTCGGCATCGGCGTGCTGGGCGTCGCCGGCTTCATGATCAGCCAGGCGCTCAACACCGCGCTCGTGTACTTCATCCTGCCCAACGAGTACGCGCAGGCGCCGAGCCAGTACGAGAACAGGCGCATCCGTCTCGGCGGCCTGGTGGCCCCCGAGAGCGTGGCCTTCAACGACCAAGACCTGCAGCTCACCTTCCTGGTCACCGACGGCATCCAGAGCTACCGTGTCGAGCACGTCGGCGCGCCGCCCGAGCTGTTCCGCGAGAACGCCGGTGTCGTGATCGAGGGGAGCTTCGACGCGGACGTGTTCGTGTCCGACAACTTGCTGATCAAGCACTCCGAGGTGTACGAGGCGCCGAAGGACGGCCACATCGACATCGAAGAGCTGCGCAGGTCGCTGCAGTGACGGAGGTCTGCCGCACCCCATGGTGAGCCTCGGCGTCCTCGGTTCGTCCGCGCTGACGTTGGCGCTGGCCCTCTCGATCTACGCCGCCGTCGCAGGCGTGCTCGGCGCCGTGCGGCGCGACGCTCGGCTCCAGACCAGCGCCCGGCTGACCGCCATCGCGGTGTTCCTGGCCACCACCACCGCGATCGTGGTGATGCAGGCGGCGCTGCTGACCGACGACTTCACGGTCAAGTACGTCGCGGAGCACTCGCGCATCGAGTCGCCCGTGTGGGTCAAGGTCGTGACGCTGTGGGCGGCGCTCGAGGGCTCGGTGCTGCTGTGGGCCTGGCTCCTGACCGCCTACGCGGCGGTGCTGGCCGTCACGGCTCCCAACACGATCCTGCGTCCCTGGGCACTGGTCGTGATGCAGGTGGTCGCGATCTTCTTCCTCTCCGTCGTCACCTTCGCGGCCAACCCGTTCATCGTCCTCGCAAACCCGCCGCTCGACGGCCCCGGCGCCAATCCGCTGCTGCAGAACCACTGGATGATGGCGGTCCACCCGGTCCTGATGTACCTGGGCTTCGTAGGCCTCACCGTCCCCTTCGCCTTCGCGATGGCCGCGCTGATCACGCGCCGTCCCGGGACCGAGTGGATGCGGCTCACGCGCCGCTGGACGCTGCTCGGTTGGGGCTTCCTGACCGCGGCGATCGTGACGGGCGGCTGGTGGAGCTACGAGGTCCTCGGCTGGGGCGGGTACTGGGCCTGGGACCCGGTCGAGAACGTGTCGATCCTGCCGTGGTTCACGGCCACCGCCTTCCTGCACAGCATCCAGGTGCAGGAGCGCCGGCGCATGCTCAAGTCGTGGAACCTGCTCCTGATCGTGCTCACGTTCTCCCTCACGCTGCTCGGCACGTTCCTGATCCGTTCGGGGGTGGTGTCATCGGTGCACGCGTTCGGCGACGGACCGGTCGGACCCTTCTTCCTGACGTTCTTCGTGATCGTCGCGCTCGCCAGCATCTCGCTGGTCGTGTGGCGCTGGGACCAGATCCGCGACCGGGCCGACCTCGACTCCGTGGTGAGCCGCGAGGGCGCCTTCATCGGCGTGAACGTGCTGTTCCTGGCCATGGCCTTCGCGGTGCTGCTCGGCACGGTCTTCCCGCTCTTCGTCGAGGCGACCACCGGCGCTCGCGTCACCGTCGGTGCACCGTTCTTCGATGCCATCACGCTGCCGGTGTGGATGGTGGTGCTGCTGCTCATGGGCGTCGGACCGCTCCTGCCGTGGCGCCGTGCCGAGACGCAGACGCTCCGCAGCAACCTGCTCGTCATGACCGGTGCGCTGGTGCTCGCCGTCGTGATCGCGTTCGCGTTCGGCATGCGCAGGCCGTACCCGCTGCTGACGCTCGGCCTCGCCGGTTGGAACCTGGCCTCGGTCGGTCTCCTGCTCGCCGGCGCGATCGTGCCGCGGGCGCGCATCACAGGACGCTCGCTGGGCGAGGTGTTCACGCGCTACGCCTTCGAACAGAAGCGCCGCGTCGGCTCGATGGTGGTGCACCTGGGCGTGATCGTGATCGCGATCGGCATCGTCGGGTCGGGCGGGTATCGCGTCGACCAGCAGCTGCGCCTCGCCTACGGCGAGCGCGTCGCCTACCAGGGCTACGAGCTGCAGGCCCTGCGACCCTTCGCGGAGCAAGAGGCGGGTCGCGCCTCGGTCGGGGTCGAGGTGGCGGTCTGGCGTGGTGATCGGCAGATCACGGTGCTCACACCGCGCATCAACCGCTTCGGCACGAACCAGATGACCGTCCCCACCCCTTCGGTCCACTACACCGCGGGGCACGACCTCTACCTCGCCCTCGCCGGCGCGGTCGACCCGGCGCAGGACTTCGTCATCATCCGAGCCGTTACGAGCCCGCTGATCACGTGGATCTGGTTCGGCGGCGCGATCATCGTGCTCGGTACCGCCTACGCGCTCTCGCCCGGTGACCGGCCCCTGCGCCGGCGCGTCGAAGCGGAGGCCCCAGCGGGGGCCGAGGCGTGAGCCGCGATGTGAGCCAGGGCAGGAGCCGCGTTCGCCGCCTGCTGCCCGTGGTCGCCACGGTCACGGCGTTGACGGCCCTCTTCCTGTTCGGTCTGCTGCGCGGAAGCCCCGACCGCGACATCCCGTCGAACTTCCTCGGGCGTCAGGTCCCGAACTTCGACCTGCCGGTCTATGAGCGCTATATGGCCGAGTTCGGTCCCCGCTTGACGCTCGACGAAGTCCGCGGCCGGCCGATGGTCATCAACTTCTGGGCGTCGTGGTGCGGCCCCTGCTACGAGGAGGCGCCGCACCTCCAGCGCGCCTTCGATCGCTACGGCGACGAGGTCCTGTTCATCGGCATCCAGACCCAGGACCGCGACGCCCGTGCGGCGGGCCGCGCGTTCATCGAGCGCTTCGACCTCACCTTCCCGAACGTCTTCGACGGCGACAGCCGAACGAGCATCGCGTACGGCCTGTTCGGCGTCCCCGAGACCTTCTTCGTGCACGCCGACGGCACGCTGCAGTTCAAGTACGCCGGGCCGGTCACCGAGACCATCCTCAGCGAGCAGATCGGGGCGCTCAGGCGATGACGCTGCGCCGCGCCAGGTGGCGCTCCGCTCTGGCCCTGCTCGGCCTCGTCTGCGCCCTCGCCGTCGGCAGCGCGGCCGCACAGGAGCGCGAGCTCGACCCGCGCGTGTTCGAGATCGGTCGCGAGCTCCGCTGCCCCACCTGCGTGTCGGAATCGGTCGGCGAGTCGAGCGCCGCCATCGCGCGCGAGATGCGCGTGATGATCCAGGAGCAGCTCGACCAGGGCGCGAGCCGTGCCGAGGTGCTGGCCTTCTTCCAGGAGCGCTACGGCGACTGGATCCTGCAGAACCCGCCGATGCGCGGGATGAACCTGCTGGTGTGGCTGCTGCCGATCGCCGCGGTGCTCGTCGCCGTGGTCGTCATCGCGCGCCTGCTGCGCCGTTGGCGGGTCGCGGCCGAGACACCCGTCGACGTCGACCCATCCGATCTCGATCGCGTCCGCGCGGAGCTCCGTAGTGGGTTCGGCGACGGCGCGGACCGTTGAGGTACTCGTGCTGACCTTCGTGTTCGTGACGGTGCTCGTCCTCATCGCGGTGGCGTACGCCGCGATCCCCCTCCTGGCGCCGCGCCAGACCGATCCACTGCCCGACGAGCGCGACCCCGAGCTCCTCGACCTCGAGGAGGAGCGCGAGTCGCTGTTCCGCGCCATCCGCGAGCTCGACGCCCGCGACGACATGCCCGACGCGCGCCGCGGCGAGCTGCGAGCCCGCTACGAGGCCAAGGCCGCGACGGTGCTGCGCGCCATCGACCAGCGTCAGGCCGACCTCGCTGGCCGAGCGCCCGCGGAAGAGAGCGCCACGCCCCGGAAGCGCCGCCCGCTGCCGTTGGGCACGCTGGGGCTGCTCGGGCTCATGGTGGTCTCGGCCGTCGCGCTCGGACCCTTCGTCCTCCCACGCGTGGGGCAAGACGCGACGGTGACGACCTTCTTCGAGGCCGACCTGCGCGCGGCCGAGGCGCTGCGCGACCTGCAGCGCGCCGCCGATCGCGACGGCGGCGTGGCCCCGCTGATGCAACTCGCCGACGCGTACTGGACACTCCAAGACGCGGCGCAGGCCGAGGCTACGTATCGCCGCGTGCTGCTCGCGGCCCGTGAGGCGAGCGGCGACGCTCCGGTCCTCGCGTACCAGCGCCTGGCGCTCCTGACGTTCGCCGACGACCCGGCCACGGCCCTGCAGTACCTGCTCGACGCCCGCCGGCTCGACCCGCTCGACGCCGACACGCTGGTCGGCGTGGCCGAACTGTCGTTCCAACTCGGCGATCTCGACACCGCCCGCGAGGCGTACGAGACCTACCTCGAGACCCCTGACGGCCAGCTCGACGTGGAGGCGGCCTCGCGCTTGCGGCTCATCACGGGTCTCGGTCCGGTGCTCGCGGCGCTCGACGAAGAGCGCAACGCCACGACGCTCAACGCCCTCGCCGACGTCCTGTGGGACACGGGCGCGATGGAGCAGGCGGTCGAGGTGTCGTTCGAGATCCTGACCGCCCACGACCCGCTGGACGCGGCCGCACTGTCGCGCACCGGCCAGCTCATGTTCCTGCGCGGGCGCACCGACGACGCCATCGAGCTCCTGGAGCGCGCCGCCATCAGCGCCGGCGGCCTCGAGGCCCTGGAGTCCCAGGCCAGCCTCTTCCTCGGGAACGCCTACTTCGCCGAGGGCGACGACGAGGGCGCCGTGCGAGCCTGGACCGCGCACGTCGAGCGCGTCGGCGAGGCCGCCGCGGGCCGCGTGCCCGAGCTGATCCGCACCGCCGAGGCCCGCGCCGCCGGCGATCTCGACGCGAGCGTCCCGATGCCCGGAACGCCGAGCCAGGCCGCGCAGGCCGGCGGCGGCGACGGGCTGGAGCCGTCGGAGCGCGCCGCCGCGGCGCTCGAGACGGGCACGCCCGACGCCATCGCCGCGGTCGCGCAGGCGTCGTATGCGCAGCACTGCGCGCTGTGCCACGGAGCCCAGGCGCAAGGCGGCAGTGGACCCAGACTCGCCGGCAACGCGCGCTCCGCGCAGGAGGCCAACGTGCGCTCGGCCATCACCTTCGGCCGCGGCATCATGCCCGGCTTCGGTGCGCTCCTGAGCGACCCAGAGATCGAAGTCCTGGTGCGGTGGCTGGCCACGGACGTGGCCACGCCGCGCTGAGGCGCGCCATGGCCGCACCACCGGGACCGCCCGATCCGGGGCGTCGCAGGCTCGCCACCTGGTTGTGGCGCCTGCCCGTGCTGGCCGCGCTCGCCGGCGCGGGGTTCGGGGCGCGCGAGGTGTGGCGCGTGCACTTCAACAAGGCGGCGCCCGCAGATCCGCCGCGCTTCGAACCGCGCGAGGCGACGCTCGTCGCGCCCGTGGCGCGCTTCGCGGCACCGTGGGACGCGGTCGAGTTCGTGCTGGCCGGCTGGCCGGCTGTGGCCGTACGGCTGCCCGAAGCGATCCCCGGGGCCCTGGTGATCGACGGTCTGCAAGACGGCATTGCCGCGGACGAGCGCTTCGCGCTGGCCGGTTTCAGCCGCGTCTGCACCCACCAGGGTTGCCTCGTCGACCTGAACCGCGACACCGAGGCGATCGCCTTCGCCTTCAACCACCGGGGCGACACGCCGCAGCTCACCTGCGCATGCCACTACAGCGTGTTCGATGCGACGCGCGCCGGGCGCGTCGTCAGCGGACCGGCGGTCGAGCCGCTCCCGCGAATCCGGCTGCGCCTGGAGCGCTCGCCCGACACCGGAGCGCACGTCGTCGTCGCCGACGGGGCCGAGCCGACCGTCTGAGCACGTGGTCGTCTGAGTGCGTGGCCGTCTCAGCCCGTGGCCGTCTCAGCCCGTGGCCGTCTGACACAGGGCCGAGGCACTCCTGCGTCTATCCTGGGCGCGACGGGAGGACGGCCCATGAATCCACTTCGCCACCTGGCCACACTCGGCCAATCCGTGTACCTCGACGAGATCAGCCGGACGCTGCTGCGCAGCGGTGAACTCGAGCGCCTCATCGCCGACGACGCCTTGCACGGCGTCACGTCCAACCCCGCGATCTTCGAGAAGGCGATCAGCGGCTCGGACGCGTACGACGACGCGATCCGTGCGCTCGCGGCCGACGGACGCTCGCCGGAGCGGATCTTCGAAGCGCTCGCGATCGAGGACATCCGAGGCGCCGCCGACATGTTCGCCGACACCTACCGCCGCAGCGACGGTCAGCACGGCTACGTGTCGCTCGAGGTCTCACCGACGCTGGCGTTCGACACCGCCGGCACCATCGACGAGGCCCGCCGGTTGTGGGCGGCGCTGGATCGGCCGAACGTGTTCATCAAGGTGCCCGGCACGGCCGCGGGGCTCCCTGCGATCCGCCAGCTCACCGCCGAGGGCATCAACCTGAACGTGACGCTGCTCTTCGGCCTACCGCGCTACCAAGCGGTCGCCGAGGCCTACCGCGCGGGGCTGCGCGACCGCCTCGAAGCGGGCCACCCGCTGCACACCATCGCGTCGGTCGCCAGCTTCTTCCTGTCGCGCATCGACGTCGCCATCGACCCCCGCCTCGACGAGATCGCTGCGGCGGGCGGCGAGCGCGGCGAGCGCGCCGAGGCGCTGCGCGGGACGGCGGCGATCGCCTCGGCGAAGCGCGCCTTCGTGATCTACCACGACGTGTTCGGCGGCGACGCGTTCTCGGAGCTCGCGGCCCACGGAGCGCGGCCGCAGTGGCTGCTGTGGGCGTCCACGGGCGTGAAGGACGAGCGTTACGCGCCGACGAAGTACGTCGAACCGCTCATCGGGTCGCCGACGATCACCACGCTGCCGCGCGACACGCTCGACGCGTACCGCGCGCAGGGAGACCCCGCGCCACGCCTCAACGACGGCCTCGAGGACGCCGCACGGTCGTTGCGTGCGCTCCAGGACATCGGGATCGACCTGGACCAGGTGACGCACGTCCTCGAGGAGGAGGGGGTCGAGAAGTTCGTCACCCCGTACCAGGCGCTGCTGGAGGCGGTGGCGACGGTCGCCGCGGAGGCGGCGCCGGGCCGCTGAGCGCCTCCTCAGCCTCCAGCAGTCGCCGCCGCAGCAGGGCCGTGTAGCCGATCAGTGTCACGAGGACGAACCCGAACCACTGCACGGCGTAACCGACGTGCGGTCCCATCGCGACCTCCGGCGGGTTCGGCGGCAACGGGAGCGTGTCGTCGCCGGGCGGACGCGGGGCGACGTCCTGCAGGATCCGCAGTGGCAGCAGTGGGTACGGGACCTGAGCCGCCAGGCGCTCCATGTCGACGTAGGCGACCTGCGCCAGGCGTCCGACCGGCGGGTCGCGCGGCGCGAGCGCGGCGAGCGGGCCGCTCGGCGGCGTCTCGCTCGGGAAGGCCCACCCCTCGATCGTGACCACGCCCAACGGAGGCGGCGCCGCGTCGACCGGTACGCTGCCCTGCGACTGTGGGACCCACCCCCGCTCCACCAGGACGGCGCTGCCGTCGTCGAGGACGAGCGGCGTGACGACGTGGAAACCCGGCGCACCGTCGCGCGACACGGGTCGCCGCAGCACCTCGGACGACGCATCGAAGCGGCCCGTCACGTGCACCCGCCGGAACTCCAGCGGATGTGGCGCCATGGGCGCCAGCGAAGGCGGCTCTGCTTGGGCCGCCCGTAGGGCTCCTGCGATGTCGGTGGACGGGGCGTGGAGCCGAGCCTCGATGGCCTCGTTGCGCAAGACGCGTTGCTCGTGGCGTCGCAGTTGCCAGGTCCCGAACTGGCTGAACGACGCCACCACCATGACGGCAAGCAGGTGCCCGACGATCCAACTGGGGGTCAGGAGCGCGCGCCAGGCGCGCGCGCGGCGCACATCCACGCCTACACGAAGAACGCGCGGTCGAGCGCCATCGACAGGAACAACAGCGCCAGGTAGAGCATCGAGTACTTGTAGACCGGCAGCGCGCTCGCTCGGTCGACCTTGGCGCCGCTGCGCACCACCGCGAAGAGTCGCAACACACGCAGCGCGAGCACCACGTTCAGGGCCAGCGCGGCGAGGAAGTAGGCGATGCCGAAGGCGTTCAAGGCGAAGGGGATCACGGTCAGCAGGATGGTCAACGCCGCGTACATCACCATCTGGAGCACGGTCGCGCGTTCACCGATCACGGCGGGCGCCATGGGGATGCCCACCGCCACGTAGTCGTCCTTGATCATGAGCGCGAGCGCCCAGAAGTGCACCGGCGTCCACACGAAGACGAGCGCGAACAGCATCCACGCGAGCAGCGAGAGGTCGCCGGTGACGGCGGCCCACCCGACGAGCGGGGGGATCGCGCCGGCCGCACCGCCGATGACGATGTTCTGCCAGGTGGTGCGCTTGAGCCACATCGTGTAGATCAGGACGTAGAACGCGATGCCGGACCAGGACAACAGCGCCGCCAACAGGTTCGAGGCCGCCCAGATGACGACGAACGACGCCACCGTGAGCGAGATCGCGAACAACAGGGCGTCGCGCGTCGGGATCACGTCGGTGACGGTGGGGCGTGAGGCCGTGCGCTTCATGCGCCCGTCGATGTCGCGATCG
Organism: Trueperaceae bacterium; assembly: GCA_007130445.1. Classification (GTDB taxonomy): domain Bacteria; phylum Deinococcota; class Deinococci; order Deinococcales; family Trueperaceae; genus CSSed10-48. The sequence continues at coordinate 12,870 of SLSM01000014.1, forward strand.
AACACCATGTTGAACGCCCCGGCGGCGCCGGCCGACATCGCACCGCCGACGATCAGGCCGAGGAGCGGGATCAGGCCCGGGAAGCCACTGGCGGCGATGAACATCGCGCCGACGGTGGTGAGCAGCAGCAGGCTGATCACCTTGGGCTTGGTGAGCACCACGTAATCGCGCCAGGTGGCGCGGCGCGGGACCAGGGCGCCCGCCATCTCAGGCACGCTCCAGGCCGGAGCGTGCCAGGCTCGCGGCGCCCCGCACGGCAGGCAGGGGCGCGCCGAGCATCACGAGCGACAGCGCAGCCAGCAGCCCGAACGCGGCCACGGCGAGGCCGAGATGCAGCATCTGAAGCACGATCGGTGCCAGCAGCGCCAGGTTCACGGTCCCCACGACCAGCTGCACCACGTACGTGCCGAGGAGCCACTGGCGCAGGCGGTGCCCATGCGGCACCGGCTTGAGCCAGCGCGCGAGCCCGAGGGCGATGAACAGGTACACGCCCACGGCGATGGCGATCAGCGGGTGCAGGATGCGGAGCCGGATCAGCGGGTGCGACTCGGGGTCGAAGTCGGCGGCGATGCCCTCGGCCAGCGACTCCGACGGGAACATGGTGTTCCCCATCGCGGCGATGCCGCCGCTGAACATGAGCACCTGCATGCCGATGATGCCGACCAGCAACACCGTCAGGAGCGGGCCCTGCTGCGCCAGCCGGAGCGGGTAGGCGGGCCGGTCGCGGCGGGTGTAGACGACCGTGCCGGCGAGCGCGCCGATCAGCAGCAGCGAGTTGACGAGGTGCGTCGCGACCATCAGGCCGCGGGCCGTGGACTGATTATCGCCCGTGAGCCCCCACAACACCGTCAGCGCGCCGAGACCGGCCTCGATCAGGAGGAAGATGAACGCCGCGAGGCCGAAGACGAATGCGCCACGATGCTCGTGACGCTCGCGCCAGACGCGGCGCACGAGCCAGGTGCCGAGGACCAAGACGACCAGCGACAACAGCCGGTGCGTGAACTCGATGGCGGTGTGGACGTTGCCCGAGAGCGGTACGAGCTCGCCGTGGCAGGTGGGCCAGTGCGATCCGCAGCCGGCCCCGGACCCGGTCGCACGGACGAAGGCGCCCTGCAAGATCACGACGACGTTGGCCCACAGCGTCACCCACGCGAGCGTCGGCGTCGTGGCCCAGGCGGGGCGGTACCGTGTCGGTTCGTTCGATGTGCTCATCCATGTCCTCGCGGGTGCCTACGCAACAAGCACCGGGCGGCCGGGCGTGCCGCAACGCCGGCATCGTACACGTCTCCGCACCGCCCGTACGTGACCCAGGCGCAGTGCGGGACGAACGTCCCGGGCCGCTTCGCACACGCCGTTCTCACCCGCGAAGGCCATCGTGTGAGGCGATGCGGTCACGGATCACCCGACACGCCCCACCCGGTCGCCGTCGCGCGTTCGATCGCCTCGGATCGCGCCGGGCCGGCGTCGTGAGGCACGCCGAACGGGCTGCCTGGCCGGTGGTAGACTCGCCCGATCAATCCTCCCGGAGGCTCCGTTGAACACCACCTACCCCCGACGCTCGCCGCGCCATGCCGCCGCCGCGCGGGTCCGCACAACGCTCCACGTGCTCGCGCTCGTGCTCCTGATCGGAGCCGCAGCGCACGCGCAGGAGGGCGCCGCACCGACGGCTGACGCCGATCGCCTCGTACGCGACGGCAACCTCTACTACGCACAGGGCGATTGCGCGCTCGCGCAGTACTTCTACCA
>SLSM01000134.1 GCA_007130445.1 Trueperaceae bacterium
CGGTGTCAAACCAGGCATGGTCGTCGGCCTCACCCGTGACCGTCGACACGGGTGTCGGCTCGGGGCCGATCGCCACCACGTAGCCGGCGGCGCGGAACAGCGCCGCGCCGAGCGCGACCACCAGCACGAACGTGCCCATCAGCAGTTCGGGGCGACGTCGCACGAACCGTTGCATGCCGTGCCTCCCTACACCAGTTCGAAGCGCTCGGCCGAGACCAGGCGCTCGGGCACGCCGCAGGTCGCCAGCGCCCGCTCGACTGAGTCGATCATCGGGTTCGGCCCGCAGATGAACACGTGTCGATCGAAGCGCTCACGCGGCAGCACGCGCTGGAGCATCTCCTGGTTCACGAAGCCCACCTCGCCCGTCCAGCCGTCCGGTGGCCGCTCGAGCGCGTACACCACGTCCAGCGCGATCCGCTGCCGCAGTTCGTCGAGCTCCTCCCGGAACGCCACGTCCTCCCAGCGCTTCTCGCCGTAGACGAGGAGCACCGGGCGCGGGTCGCCGCGGTCGGCCATCGTGCGCAGCACGCTCATGAACGGCGCGATGCCGATGCCGCCCGCGATCAGCACGAAGCCGGCCGCGCCGCTGAGATCGGGCGAGAACGATCCGTGTGGGCCGTCCACGAAGGCGGCCGTGCCCGGCGGCACCCGTCCGATGCCGCTGGTGAAGTCACCGAGCTCCTTGATCGCGAACTCGAGCCGATCGGGACGCTCGGAGCTCGACGCCAGCGAGAACGGGTGCTCGTGCAACGTGAACGGCGACCGCAGCTTCAGGTAGCCGTACTGGCCCGGCACGAAGCGCAGGCCCGTGTGGTCGACGGCCGCCAGCGACAGCGACCACACCGTGCCGCGTTCCGGGCGCACCTCCGCCACGCGATAGGGGGAGCGGCTCACGAACGCGGGCTTCACGAACCGCAGGTACAGGAACAGCCCCACCATGACGGCGCTGATCGCGATCAGCACCGCCTCCTTCCAGGCGGCGTCGGTGTAGCGGCCCGCCAGGTGGACGTGCACGTGCGCCGACACCACCGCACCGATCCCGAGGACCGCGTGCGTCACGCGCCACGTCTCGTAGCCGATGCGCAGCTGCTGACGGAAGACCGACAGCAGCGTGAGCAAGACGACGGCGTAGATCGCCCAGTTGCCGGTTCGGATCGCCCAGCTCCCACCGATCGGGTCGAGCCAGGCGAGGTAGGCGCGATCGTGCAGCACCAGCATCACCGGATGGGCGACCACGAACGCGAGGGCCAGCATGGCGATGTGCCGGTGGTAGCGCAGCAACGCGTCGATACCGAAGGGGGCGCTGAGCAGCGCGAAGCGGCCGATCAGCGCGAACTGCACCGCCATCATGACGAGCCCGACGAACCCGAGGGCGATCGACGCCTCGACCAGGAAGGGCCGTCCGGGCGGCACCGGGCGCAACGCCATCAACAGCAGGGGCGAGGTGACCAACAGGACGTATGCGAGGACCCACAGGACGCCGGCGGCGTGTCGATGCATCGGCACCTCCCGCGTTCGGAACGCGGTCACGGCAACCCGTAGCGCACATGTCATCGTATGGGCGAACCGTGGCGCTCGGCCAGGGGCACGCGCCCCGCGCCAGCCGGGTATCGGGTGGGTCGCAGCGGCGGCATGGCCCCCGCGGAAGGCCCAGTCGCGCTCTCGCTCGCGCCGGCCACGGTCGCTCTGGTACGACGACCGGTGCAGAGGCATCGGTCGCTTCCGCGCGGAGGGACCGCTGCTCTACGCGCTCAGCGCGATGGACGCGTCCGACGACTTCAGGCCTCGTGCCTGCTCGCGACGGGCGCCCGTCGCGCCGCCGCTCGGGCGCCTAGACCGTCTTCCGGCCCGTGATGAAGTTCACGAGGAAGAGCACGACGGCGACCACGAGCACGATGTAGATGAGGTTGCCCAGGAACCCGGTGACGAGCCCCAAGAGCCAGAGGACGAGCAGTCCGATCGCGATGTACATGAGCATGATGAGTTCCTTCCATGATCGTGCGAGGCGTGGCGCTCCGGCGTGGCGCACACGCTCCAGGCCGAGGCTCGCGCCCATGAAGGGCGCGCGCTTGGCCGCCTCGTGGGACGCTAGGCCGTCCGGCGACCCGTGATGATCTGCACGAGGAAGAGCACGACGGCGATCACGAGCAGGGCGTAGATGAAGCCACCCAGTGTCGTACCGGTGACGAGCCCCAGCAGCCAGAGGACTAGCAGGACGATCGCAATGGTCATGAGCATGGCATTCCCCTCTCGGAGAGGGACCGGGATCGAAACGTGCCGGTATCACGGAGACGCCGTGTCGACGCCTCGTCACATGATGCACGCTGCGCGACATCGCAGCGGTGCATTCGTACATCGGTCCGGCGCACGCCGAAAGGTTTCGTCGTGGACGGGAGCGCGCGTGGGGCGCAAGCGTACGGAAGCGCAGCCGACGCGGGCGTATGCTCGTCGGTAACGATTCGACGGAGTCGACCGGCCCTGGTCGGTGACGCGCGGACTCGTCCTCTGCTCGACGTCATGTCTGGAAGGCCCCCATGCCCCAACTCGGCTCGTTCGCACGCCGCTCCAGCGCGCGAGCGTCACCCTGGGACGATCCGACGCCCGTGCGCCACGAGTTGTTCGGCGTCGAGCGCCTCGAGCAGCACGCGGAGAGCCTCGCGGCGGCACAGACCGTCACGCACACTCCCGTCAGGGTGCAGACGTTACGCGCACGCCTCGAGGACGATGCGGTCGCCTTACGCACCGCGTACCTGTCCAACGCGACGGGCGCCGCGGCTGGCGCCGTGGTACCGGCAGCCGAGTGGCTGCTCGACAACGACCACGTGATCGTGGCGCAGATCGACGAGGTGCGCGCGGACCTGCCCGCCGGCTACTACCGCCAGCTGCCGAAGCTGGCCGCCGGCCCACTCGCCGGCTACCCGCGCGTGCTCGGGCTCGTATGGGCCTACGTCGCACACACGGACAGCCGTCTCGACGTCGATCACCTCCGGCGTTTCGTCGCCGCCTACCAGCGTGTACAGCCGCTCACGATCGGCGAGCTGTGGGCGATCGCGATCACGCTGCGGTTCGTGTTGATCGAGAACGTGCGGCGCGTCGCGGACCAGATCGACGTCGACCGTTCTGCCTCGGCGGCGGCCGACGTGCTCGCCGAGCGCATCCGCACGCAGGGCGGGCGCAGAGCCTGGCGGGCGTCCGACCTCGCCGCCGGTCGGGACGAGGCCTGGACGTCGGCCTTCGCGGCGCAGTTCGCGGCGCGCTTGCGCGACCAGGATCCGTTGACCACACCGGCGCTCGGCTGGCTCGAGGACGCGCTGCAGGAGCGCGGCACGTCGATCGCCGCCGTCGTCGAGGCGACGCAGCAGCGTCTGGGCGCCGCCAACGTCACCGTGCGCAACGCGGTGACCAGCATGCGGCGCATCACCGACATCGACTGGGCCGACCTGTTCGAGAGCGTCAGCCTCGTCGACGCCCATTTGCGTGAGGGCAGTGCGTTCGCAGCGATGGACTTCACCACGCGCGACCGCTATCGCGCTGCGGTCGAGACGCTCGCACGCGCCTCGCGGATCGTGGAGCTCGACGTCGTCAAGTGTGCCCTGGACGTCGCGCGCTCTGCCGCGGCCGATGCGCCGGACGAGGTCGAGGCGGCCCGCGTCGGTGACCCCGGCTACCACCTGATCGGCGCGGGACGGCGTGCCTTCGAGCGCCACCTGCACGCGCCAGCGACGTTGCGAACGCGCGCCGCCCGCCTCGTCCAGCGTGGCGGCCTCGGCGGCTACGTCGGGACGATCGTCGGTGTGACGGCGCTGCTGGTCGCGCTCTTCGCCGTGGCTGCCACGGCCGCGGGGCTCTCCGCGACGTGGTCCGCCGTGCTGGCAGCGTTGCTGGTCGTCCCGCTGAGCGAAACGGCGACGGCGCTGGTGCATCGGGCACTCAATGGTCTCGTCCCCAG
>SLSM01000187.1 GCA_007130445.1 Trueperaceae bacterium
AGGGCGACGTGGAACCGGAGGACGATCAGCCCGGCCCGCCAGGGCAGGGTCGCAGGCCCTGACGGAGGGTCAGCCGTCGACCTCGCCCGTGCCGCGCACCCGCAAGCCCTGCGCCGGGAGATCGACGTCGACCTTGGCGCCCTGCGGACGCCAGCTGGCGCGCCCCTGTTTGCGCGCCGTGTGTTCGCGCCAACCGTAGTCGCCGTCGGGGATCGGGTCCTCGCCGCCGACGCCCATCTCGGGCCAGGGGATGCGGCGACCCTCGAAGTCGCGCGCCGCGCGCGTCTGCGCGTCGAACCGTTCGATCAGCGCCGCCTCGTCGTCGGGGTCGAGCGACCATGTCTCGCGGCGGACGAGCAGTTGGAGCGGCAACCTCGGGCGCGGCGCGGGCCAGTGGCCAGCGGCGGGTCGGCCGACCGAGAGACCCACCAGCGGCACCACCCGCTCGGGGAGGCCCAGCTCCTGGGCGATCTCGAGCGAGCCGTTGAGGACGCCGCCGAGCATCACGGTTCCGTACCCGAGCGATTGCGCCGTGAGCGAGGCGTTCTGGAGCCCGACCGTGAGGTCTGCGGTGGCGCTGATCAGCATGCGCAGGTCGTGCGCCGTGTAGGCGTAACCCTGTGCGTGCGTCACCTCGCGAGCGCGCCGCAGGTCGGCGCAGCCGACGATCAGCAGCGGCGCCTGGTCGATCCAGCGCTGGTTGCCCGCGAGCAGCGCCATGCGGCGCTTGCGCTCGGGATCGCGCACGACCACGTGCGTGTAGCTGTGCAACGCCGACGAGGTGGGGCCGCGCACGAGGGCGGCCTGGAGTGCGTCCTCCACGTCGTCCGGCACGGGATCGGGGCCGAAGCTGCGGACGCTGGCGTGGCTCAAGACGGTGGAGAGGACGCCGCGGGAGTGCTGTGCGAGGGCGCTGACGGCGTCCGCCGCGTCGTCGCCGAGGACGCTCGCGGCGGCCTGGTGTACGGGATCGTCGTGGGTCGTGGGCATGGCGCAGGGTACCGACTACGACGCGCGACCGCACGAGGAACCGTGTTCGCACATCGCCGCCAGCAGCCGCGTCACGGCCACGTCTCCAATCGGTCGCGTCGTACGTGACCAGGCGCTGCGCGTCCGTCTCCGGTCTCGCCGGACCCGTGCCGTGCGTTCGGCGTGCAGCGTCAGGTGCCGGTGCTAGGCGTTCGCCACTGCGTGTTGTAGGAACCCTTCGAAGTGTTTCGCACGTTCCGCGTGCCCCGCCTCGACGAGGCGCACGTAGAAGGTCTCGTCGAACGACAGCCCGAGCTCACCTCGAACGCACCGGATGACCGGAGCGACGAGGCGATCGAGGGCGCCGACCTCCTCCATCGTCGAACGGATCAACTGCATCAGGGCCGGCGTGAAGATGGCCTCGATCGACCGCTCGTCCGCGCGCAGGGACTCGCCCCGGCGGCGCTCGTGCTCGAGCAACCGTCTGGTGCCCCCGCTGGGGTCCTCGCCCTCCTCGATCGTCCGTTCGAGCCGTTCCTGGTCCGCCTCGCAGCGTGCGATCTTCTCGGCGAGGGCGTTCATGCGCTCGTACTGCTGGTCGACGCCGTTGCGTTGCGCCGAGAGCCGGATGAAGGCGCCGGTGAGGGCCTGCTCGAAATCGGCGACGGCTCGAATCGTGTCTTCTTCGCCGACGATGGTGACCTTGCCCATCGCCGCGGCCTTCCCCATGTAGGAGCGCATCAGGTCCTGGAACGGCACGTCGAGTTCGCCGAAGTTCCCGACCATGGTCATCCCAGTCGCGATCGCGTCGAAGGCCCCGAGGTAGACGTCGCGTCGCATCGACAGGTCGCGCGTTCGCTCTGCGATCTCACGCTCGTGCGCGTGTTGGAGTCGCAACCGCTTCGTGTTCGACGCGTTCGTCAGCGCCACGCCGATCACCGTGATCAGCGAGCCGACCAAGAACCCCCAGACGGTGGCGGGCACGGCTTCGAGGATGCCGACGAGGTCCACGTTTCAACCCCCAGGTTCGTGCGCTTCGGTCGCGCCGGACTCATCCCCAGGGTAGGCGAGCGCCCGAGGGCGCATGTCCCGACCGCACGGAGGTGCACGTGTGCTCGGCACCGGCACGGCGGAGTCCGCCCTCACCAGCTGGTCTTGGCAGGAGACGGCGATGGCGGCAGCGCTCCTGTCGACGGTGACGGTGCGAGGCTTCGCGGCGCGGTGACGCGACGCGCGATCGCCGCTCGTGGCGTGGGCCGACGGCTGACACCGGCATGACGAGCGCTCCGTAGCCTGCCTCCGAAAGGCCGGTCGGCCGCTCCATCGACGTCACGTCGGCGCCGGTCTCGTCAACGCTCCTCAGGAGGCACCAGCCATGCGCAGAACCTTGATCGCCCTCGCAACGGCCGCACTCGCGGCGCTCCCGCTCGGCCTCGCTCAGAACGTCGAGTTGCTCGGTGCGGGCGCTACGTTCCCCGCCCCGCTCATCACGTCCATGGCCGACGAGTACCGCGACGTCACCGGCGGCCGCGTCACCGTCAACTACCAGTCGATCGGCTCGGGCGGCGGCATCCGCCAGTTCACCGAGCAGACCGTGATGTTCGGCATGTCCGAGGCGTTCCTGAACGACGGCCAGCTCGCGGCGATCGCCGAGGCCGGCGGCGGCATCGCGTTCAACATCCCCATCACCCTCGGCGACGTCGTGCCGACCTACAACCTGCCCGGCGTCGAGACCGGCCTGGTCTTCGATGGCGACACGCTCGCGGAGATCTTCCTCGGCAACATCCGCACCTGGGCCGACCCGCAGATCGCCCTGCTCAACCCCGGCGTGCGCCTGCCGCCACTGCCCATCACGGTGGTGCACCGCTCCGACGGCTCCGGCACCACGAACATCTGGACCAGCTACCTGACCAAGGTCTCCCCGTCCTGGGCCGAGCGCGTGGGCTTCGCCACGAGCGTGAACTGGCCCACGGGCATCGGCGGCAACGGCAACGAAGGCGTCGCCGGCGTCGTCCAGAACACGCCCGGCGCACTGGGCTACAACAGCCTCGTGTACGCCGCGCTCAACGACATCGCCTACGGCTTCGTCATCAACAAGAGCGGCAACACCATCGAGCCGAGCCTCCGGGCGACCTCGCTCGCCGCCGCCGTCGAGCTGCCGGCCGACACGCGCATCCTCGTCACCGACACCGACGCGCCCGAGGGCTACCCGATCGCCGGCTTCGCCTGGATGCTCCTGTACGAGAACCTCGACGCCAACAACGCCATCCAGAGCCGCACGCAGGCCGAGGAGCTGTTGACGTTCATCCTCTGGACGATCACCGACGGTCAGGACCTCGCGGAGCCCCTCTCGTTCTCCCGCATCCCGGAGCCGGTGCTCGCCCTCAACCTCGACATGCTCCGGCAGGTCAAGTGGCAGGGCGAGGACCTCGGCGCCCAGGTGCTGGCCGAGGCCGGGTACTGATCCCAGCGACGGCATGAGCTGGAGCATCGCTCGCGACGCCGCGCGTCGCGCTGCCGAAGAGACACACCCGCCGCTCGACCCCGCTCGCTCAGGGTCGAGCGGCAACGCTTGACCATGCCATGACACTCCGTTGGGAGACTGGGACCACGTGCAACGATCCTCGACCAGCGCCATCATCCGCGCGCCAACCAAGGCGATCTACCGCCGCCTGGGCGACAACGCCTTCCAGGCCGTCGTCGTCGGGCTCGGCATCACGATCATGCTCCTGGCGGTGGTGCTGGCGTGGGTGCTCCTGAGCGACGGTTGGGAGCCGCTGCGCATCTTCGGCTTCCTCGGTTTCCTCACGGGCACCACGTGGGATCCTGTCCAGAACGACTACGGCACGTGGCCCTTCATCGTCGGCACCCTCATCACCTCCGTCGCCGGCCTCGCCTTGTCGTTCTTACCGGCGCTCGGTGTCGCGATCTTCACGGCCGAGTACGCGCCGCGCTGGCTCGCCTCGATCATCGACACCAT
>SLSM01000300.1 GCA_007130445.1 Trueperaceae bacterium
GGTGAGTGGCGTCCACCCGTCGCGCGTCCGAACCGCCGGCGAACCGAGCAGCCGAGCGTAGGCAGCCATGGCCGATGGTAGCCGATGGCTGCCTCGTTCGCGGGCGGACGAGGCCTGCCGCTGCTGTCGACACGTCCGCTCCCGGCCGGGTTCGCTGCCCGGGGTCAGTCGTCCTGCTCGGTCGCCTCCGCTGGTGTCGGGATCTGCGTGAACTGCCAGAGGTCGCGGTCCAGCCAGCTCTCGTATTCGGGGTCGAGCCCGGCCTGCCGGTCGGGCACGAGGGCGATCAGGAGTGCCCGCCGCGGCTCAGCGGGTGCCGGGCTCGCACAGATCGCCTCGACGACCGCCGCCTCGAACTGCCACAGGTCGCGCACGAGCCAACTCGCATGGTCATCGACCACGATCCCGCCGGTCCCTGACCCGTTTGCAGTGTTGTAGGCGGCGACCGTCGCCATGGCGGCCATCATCCAGACCAGCACGTACGTCATGGTTCGTCGTGTCATGCGTTGCTCCTTCCATCGCGTGACGCGGTCGCAACCCGGCGTTGCGAACCTCGATCGGAACGATGGGCGATCGGGCATTGCGTAGCCGTTACGTCGGTGTTACACGAAGGCGTACCAGCGAGCCAGCGCTCACTGGCGAGCAACGCCGTCGCGCAGGCGCGACGGCGCTCGGTCGTGCGGCTGGCGGCGGCGCACCTTGACGCGCGATACCCCATTGGGATATACGTGGACGCATGAAGAGACTGCTGTCCCGTCCGTTCACGTGGCTCGTCGCTGCGCTCGCCGCTGCGGCCGGTACGGCCGCCGTCGTCGTGTCACAGCCGGCGAACGCGAGTGGTCCGCTCACGACGGTGAGCGTCCATGACATGGCCGCAGGCCTCGCGGAGGGCGCGTTGGTGCTCGACGTGCGCGAGCCGTTCGAGTACGCTGACGCCCACGCCGCAGGCACGGTCCTGGTGCCGCTCGCGACCGTCGCCGGACGCGCCGACGAGTTCCCCAAGGACGAGCCCGTCTTCGTGTTCTGTCGCACGGGCAACCGCTCGCTGGCGGCCGCCGAGGCGTTGGTGGCGGCCGGGTTCAGCGACGTGCGCAACGTCGATGGTGGGATCGTCGCCTGGCACGCCTCCGGGCTGCCGCTGGAGCGCTGACCGACGCCGCTCGGGCTGCGTTCAGCCGGCGGCGTCGACGCCGCCGGGCCCCTCGGTCTCGATGTGCAGCACCACCACGCGATCGCCCCCCTTGCGCTTGGCCCCGTACTGGGCGTCGTCGGCTCGCGTGAGCACGGCCTCGAGATCGGCGGCGACCCCGCGCGCGACCGCGCACACCCCGACGGAGGCGGTGACACCGATCCCGCCGCGATCACCGGCCGACCCGCTGGGTACCGAGGTCGCGGAGACCGCCTCGCGGATGCGCTGGGCCACGCGGAGGGCGGCCTGGCCGGTCGTGTTGGGCAGACACACGCCGAACTCCTCGCCACCGTAGCGCCCGAGCAGGTCGGTCGGCCGCAGGTTGGCGGCGACGGCCTTGGCGACGGCCCGCAAGAGCCGGTCGCCGACGAGATGTCCGTACCCGTCGTTCACGAGCTTGAAGCGATCGAGATCGAAGATCACGAACGCTGTCGGCTGGCCGTCGCGAACCGCCCTGGCCAGGACCCGCTCGGTCAACTCGAGGAGGTGGCGCCGGTTGGCGATGCCCGTCAGCTCGTCGGTGAGGGCGAGCTGGGTGAGCATGCGCTGCAGCCTCGTGTGGTCGCTGACGTCGCGGAGCACGACGACGCTGCCGAGCGCGTCGGTCCTGCTGGGCCCGCGCACGTGGGCGATCCGGGCGTCGTAGCTGCGCCCCGCGAGTTCGATGGGTTCGGCGTCGACGATGGTGTCCGTGGTGCTCGCGGCCCCGGCAGCGGTCACGTCGTGGCCGAGGAGCGCGGCGAGCGACCGTGTGAGCCACGGCTCGCTCGACACGGTGTGCAGGAGCGCGGCCGCGGCCTCGTTGTGGTCGACGAGGCGACCGTCGTCGTCGATCACGAAGGCAGGGTCTTGCATCCGCTCGAACACGAGCGCCCGGGCGATCGGCGACACGTCGGCCAGGCCGTAGCGAGTGACGCCGACGTAGACGAGCACGCTGAAGAACACCAGCGCGTAGGGGCTCGTGTCGATCGGTAGCGGCAAGACCCCGAGCAGGTAGACGAGGCTCCCCACCCACGGCAGGAAGGTCGCAACCGCGACGAGCAGTGCCTGGGCGCGCATCGCGCTGCCGTGTGGCGCTCGCGCCCACGCGCGCAACAGCGTGACGTTGCTGACGATCAGGGCGACGGCCATGTAGAGGTGGTACACGACGTACCACGGGCCGCGGTCGAACACCATGAGTGTCAGTGGACCGGCCTCCACCATGCGGGGGTTGGCATGGTAGAGACCGTGCAGAGGGTTGGTGTACACGAGGACCACGGTCGTGAGCGACAGCGCCAGAGCGACCAGCATGACGGGTCGCGAGGCGAGCCGCGGTGCCCGCCCGACGTCCGCGGCCAGGAGCAGCAGCAGCGCGGGGGCGAACGCGATCCCGAGGTGCTGTATCCGGAAGGTCGCCAAGACCCATTCGACGCTGTCGCCGGCGAGCTCGAGACCGTAGCCGAAGGCGTAGAGGGCGCTCGCGAGCAGGAGGAGGGCGAGCACCGGCGTGCGCCGCGCGTCGCCACGCTGCCACACGAGCAACAGCAGGGCGAACGTGAGCGTGGCCACGAGCCAGGTGCCCACGATCAGGGTGAGCTGGAGCGTCACGCCGCTCCCGGTCGACCGAACGAGCGGAGCGCCATGCCCGATGCTACGCGTTGCGCGCCAGCAACGTCAGGGGCCTGGCGCCACCCCCCGAGCGGCCGAGTGCTGTTGACGAAAGGTTCGCAAGGCGATATCCTACGTTTTAGGAATACCGAAAGATGCTTTTCGAGGTTACTAGAAAGGTTTGAAACGATGTTACACATCAATCACATGGTCCGACACCATGGCACGTCACGTCCGATCGTCAGGGCGCTCGCGCTCGTGCTGGGCATCGCCGGGGTGTTGTCGGCGACCGCGCGGGCGCACGCCGACACCGCCGAGCCACCCCTCGCCGTCGTGGGGACCACCGGCATGGTCGCCGACATGGTCCGCGAGGTCGGGGGCCCGTGCGTCGACGTCGTCGCACTCATGGGACCCGGCATCGACCCCCACCTGTACCGCGCCAGCGCCGGCGACGTCGACAGGCTCGGCCGCGCCGACCTGATCGTCTACAACGGCTTCAACCTGGAGGGGCAGCTCGGGGCGGTCCTGGCCGCGGTCGGTCGGCGCGCTCCGACGCTGGCGCTGGCCGAGGCCATCGGCACGGCTCACCCGGACGACGACCAGCTCCTGGAGGGCGAAGACGAGTTCGCCGGAAGCTCCGATCCCCACCTCTGGGGCTCCGTCGACCTGTGGTCGCGCGGCACCGGCGTGGTCGCCACGGCGATCGCGGACCTCCGGCCCGCCTGCGCCGACGACGTCCGCGCGCGCGCCACCGCCTACGCTGCGCAACTCGCGGCGCTCCACGAGTGGGCGTTGGCCAGCACCGCCAGCGTTCCCGAGCCGGAGCGCGTGCTGATCACGTCGCACGACGCGTTCGCCTACTTCGGTGCCGCGTACGGCTTCGACGTCGCCGGCATCGAAGGAATCAGTACCGAGTCCGAGGCGAGCATCGCCGACATCCGCGAGACGGCCGACCTCGTCGTCGAGTCCGGCGTGAGCGCCATCTTCATCGAGACGACGATCAGCCCGCGCACCATCGAGGCCGTCCAGGCGGCCGTCCGCGACCGCGGCACCGAGGTCGCCATCGGCGGCGCGCTGTTCGGTGACGCCATGGGCGACGCGGGAACGGCCGAGGGAACCTTCGTCGGCATGGTGCGTCACAATGTCGTCACGGTCGTGACGGCGCTCGGTGGCCAGGTGGCGCCGTGGCCGGACGCGCTCTCGGGATGGGCGGAGGCATGGAACCTGCGTTGATGGGCGACGGTCGCGCTGCCGGTTCGAACGGATCGCACGAGCCCGCGTTCGCGCTGCACGTCGAGGACCTGACGGCCACGTACTCGGGCGACGCCGTCCTGTGGGACGTCGACCTGAACGTGCCGCCTGGGGTGCTCGCAGCGATCGTCGGGCCGAACGGGGCGGGGAAGAGCACGCTGCTCAAGTGCGTCATCGGTGCGATGCGCCCGGCGGCGGGCCACGTCTACGTGTTCGGCCACCCGTACCGGCGTCAGCGCCACCGGGTCGCGTACGTCCCGCAGCGCACCTCGGTCGATTGGGACTTCCCGACCACCGCGCTCGACGTCGTCACCATGGGGCTCTACGGTCGATTGGGCTGGTTCCGTGCGCCGCGCCGAGGTGAGAGCGACGAGGCGCTCCAGGCCCTCGCGCTGGTAGGGATGGACGCCTACGCCGAGCGCCAGATCAGCCAGCTCTCGGGCGGTCAGCAGCAGCGCGTCTTCCTCGCTCGCGCGCTCGTGCAAGACGCCGACCTGTACCTGATGGACGAGCCGTTCGCCGGTGTCGACGCCACCACCGAACGCGCGATCGTCGACCTGCTCAAGGACCTGCGCGCGCGCGGCAAGACCGTGGTGGCCGTCCATCACGACCTCCAGACGGTGGCGACGTACTTCGACTGGCTCGCCCTGCTCAACGTCCGCCTGATCGCGCAGGGCCCTGTCACCGAGGTCTACACCCCCGAGCACCTTCGAGCCGCCTACGGTCCACGCGTGGTCCTCCTGGGCGTCGGCGGCCACGCGCCGGAGTCCTGAGCATGGAGATCCTGGCGCTGTTCGGCGACTTCACCGTCCGAACCGTCGCCATCGGCGCGGCGCTCGTCGGCGCCGTAGCGGGCGTGCTCGGCAGCTTCGCGCTGCTGCGACAGCAGAGCCTGCTGGGCGACACGCTCAGCCACGCCGCGCTCCCCGGCATCTGTCTCGGCTTCCTGATCGCGGGCTCGCGACGTCTCGAGCCGATCCTCGCCGGCGCGCTCGTCACTGGCGCGGCGGCGGCGCTGCTGGTGCTGTTGCTCACGCGCACCACGCGCATCAAGAGCGACGCGGCGCTGGGCGTGTCGCTCAGCCTGTTCTTCGCGTTCGGCACCGTGCTGCTGACCTACGTGCAGCGCCACGCCGGCGCTGCTCAGGCGGGACTCGATGCCTTCCTGTTCGGTCAGGCGGCCGCCCTCGTGCCGCGCGATCTGGTCGTGCTGGCGGTCGTCGGCGGCGGCTCGTTGCTCGTCGTCGCGCTCGGCTGGAAGGAGCTGAAGATCACCACGTTCGACGCCGACTTCGCGCGCAGCCTCGGGCGCCCCGTGGTGCTGATCGAGTTCCTCCTCACCGTGCTGATCGCGCTCGCCGTCGTGATCGGACTGCAACTGGTGGGGGTGATCCTGATGGTCGCGCTGGTGATCGCCCCGGCCGCCGCGGCGCGGCAGTGGGCGAGGCGGCTCGAGGGCATGGTCGTGCTCGCGGCCGTCTTCGGCGCCACCAGCGGCGTGGTCGGCGCGCTCGTGTCGGCCTCGATCCGCGGCCTGTCGACCGGTCCCGTCATCGTGTTGGTGGCGAGCGCGATCGTGGTCGCGTCGCTGCTGCTCGCCCCCGAGCGCGGTGCGTTGTGGCAGCTGGCACACGCGTTCGCTCAGCGCCGCTCGCTGCGAGCGCACCGCGTGCTCGTCGACCTCTACCGGCTGGCGCAGGACCACGACGACCTCGACTACGCCAGCGAGCAGGGCATGCTCGACACCTACTTCGGGAGGCGTACGGGCCACGTGCTGCGGCGCCTCGAGCGGCGCGGCCTCGTCTCGCGCGCCCACCACATGCCCGAGGAGGGGACCCACTGGGTCCTCACCGTCGATGGTCGCCAGCAGGCGCGCGAACTCATCAGACCCTTCGGTGAGCGCGACACGACACTGGACGGGGCCACGCAGTGACCGGGCTGCAGGGCTGGCTCGACCAACCGGGCGTCACGATCGTGCTGGTCGGCGCGCTGGTCGGGGTCGCGGCCTCGCTGCTCGGCGCCTTCCTGGTGCTGCGGCGCGAGAGCATGCTCAGCGACGCCATCAGCCACTCCGTCCTGATCGGCATCGTCCTCGCCTACCTGATCACCGGTGCGCTCGACACGCCGCTGCACGTGGTCGGCGCCGCGCTCGCGGGTCTGCTCACGGTGTGGCTGACCGACGTGCTGGTGCGCAGCCGGCGCGTCAAGAGCGACGCGGCGATAGGCCTGGTGTTCCCGGCGCTGTTCGCCGTGGCGGTGCTGCTGATCAACGTCTACGCGCGCGACGTCCACCTCGACACCGACGCCGTGCTGCTGGGCGAGATCGGCTTCGCGTGGCTCGACGTCGTGCGTGTCGGACCGCTGGAGGTCGCGCGCTCGCTCGTGACGATGCTGGTCATCACGCTGGTCAACCTCGCGTTCGTCGTCTTCCTCTACAAGGAGCTCAAGCTCGCGACCTTCGACGGCATGCTGGCGACGGCGCTCGGGTTCCGCCCCGGCCTCGTCGGTTACGCCCTGCTCGCGCTGGTGAGCGTCACCGCCGTGGGCGCCTTCGACGCCGTCGGCGCCATCTTGTTCGTCGCCTTCGTGATCGTGCCGCCCACCGCCGCCTACCTGGTCACCGATCGGCTGTGGCGCATGCTCGTCCTCGGCTGCGTCGTGGCCGTCGGCTCCAGCATCGGAGGGTACGCGCTGGCCGTGGCGTACGACGTGTCGATCGGCGGGGCGATGGCCAGCGCGACGGGCGCGTTCTTGCTGCTCGCGCTGATCGTCGGCAAGCACGGCATCGTGGCGCGAGCGCTGCGCAGGCGCGCGCCACGGCCGCCGCCAGTCGTGCACGTACCCGAGGCTGGGGGCGCGCCATGAGGCGATCGCCCGCCGTGACCCGAGCGATGGAGGACTACCTGAAGGCGCTCTTCGAGCTCGGCGAGCGCGACGTGAAGCCACGCGAGTTGGCGAAGGCGGTCGGCGTCAGCCCCGCGAGCGTCACCGGCATGCTGCAGAAGCTCGCCGACCTGAAGCTGGTCACGTACCGCAAGTACCATGGCGCCGGTCTCACCGCTGCCGGACGCGACCTCGCCCTGGAGACGCTGCGCCACCACCGCTTGCTCGAGACGTACCTCGCACGCGCCCTCGGCTACGGCTGGCACGAGGTGCACGACGAGGCCGAGCGCCTCGAACACGTCATCAGCGAGGACTTCGAGGAGCGCGTGGACGTGCTGTTGGGCCGGCCTACGTACGACCCGCACGGGGACCCGATCCCGCGCCGCGACGGCAGCGTGCCGCCGTGCGTGGGCGTGCCGCTCTCGTCGCTCGACGTCGGCGAGCGGGCCGTGGTGCGCCGTATCACCGACCAGGACCCCGAGGTCCTCACGTACCTGGCGACGCACGGGCTCGTGCCCGGTGCGCACGTCACCGTCGTGGCACGGGCCCCCTTCGACGGGCCGGTGACGGTGCTGCGCGACGGCGACCTGGCGCCCGAGCCGCTGGCGCTCGCCAACGCCATGGCTTCGTCGATCCTGGCGGAGGTCGATTCGGTGACGTGACGATGGACGGCGCGTTGGTCGGGCGTCAGGGCGCGGAGGGATCGCCGCCGGCGCCGCGCCTGCGACCTGAACGTCCTCGCGCTGCGAACGCCTTTGGCTCCGGTGCGGGCGGTCGGAACGGTACACGCCGGTCGATGTGAGCGTCGTCGAGTTCGGTGCGGGGCCGCGCGATACCGAACCCCTGGACGTGCGTCACCCCGAGCGCAGCCAGCGCCTCGCACACGCTGGCGTCTTCGATGCCCTCGGCGACGACGATCGGGAAGCGTTCGCACACCGCGCGAACGAACGCGAGCGCACCGCCTGCATCGTCGGGCGAGGCAAGACGGCACACGACGCTGCGGTCGAGCTTGACGCCGTCGACACCATCGGTGGCTCGGCTGCGGAGGTCGAGATCACGCTCGGTGACGTCGTCGAGCAAGACCGCGGCGCAGCGTGCTCGGATCGCCGCCAGCGCCGAGTTGAGCGCTGGCACGTCGCGCACGCGTTGCTCCGTGATCTCGACCCGCAGGCGCGCACGGATGTTGGGCAACAGACCGTCGAGCACCGCCAGCGTGACCGGGTGCAGCGCCTGCACAGGACTCAGGTTCACCGCCACGTGGGCATCCGGCGCGGCGCCGAGCGCCGCGGCCGCCTGGGCCAACGTGTGCTGGGTGAACGCGGCCTGACGCGGAGCCGCCAGCCAGTGGGGCAGCACGTCGAGCGGACCTCGCACGGTCCCGTCGGGCAGGAGCCACCGCACCAACGCCTCGGACCAACCGATGCCCTCCTCGCACAGGGCGACGACGGGCTGGTACATGAAGCGCAACTCGCCGAGGCGAGGGTGGAGCGGTTCCGAAGCAGTGCTCATGGCGGTGGGCGAAGGACGAAGCCCGTCATGGGCGGGTCGGGCGAACGCCCGACCACGCCAGACCTCGAGAGTCGCGTCAGCCCGCGTCCCACTCCCCGCGCTGGTTGCTGGTGTCGGCGATCAGCGTGTCGGACGGCGTGAAGGACGCGGTCGCACCGACGGTGAGGCCGGCCAGGCTGAGGGCGACGAGCGAGGCGAGCGCGAACTTCTTGAGGGTCTGCATGGAGCACCTCCGTGAGATGACAGGAGCGTATCCGTGAGGGCGCTCCATACCCGCTCCATGCCGCGCGCCGAGCGTGGAGCGGCGATGGAGCGCGCGCCGCCGTAGTGTCATTGCCAGTCAAGGAGGCCGAGTCGTCATGGATCGATGCCAAGCCAGAGCGCTCCTAGAGCGCACCACAGCGTTCGAGTTCAGTTCCGACAGGGTCGTCGTGCGCGAGGTCCGCCTCCTGAACGCGATCGCCGCGCTGCGCCACGGCCACGCGACGGAGCCGCGCGAGCGAAGCGAACGCGACGTCCCAAATGCCGCCTGAGCCACCGACGGTCCGCTGACGCGGAGGGGGCGCCGCAGCCCACGCCCAGCTCAGCCGTAGCGGCTATCCTGCGCTCGTGTGGCTGAACCGCCAGGTCGAGGCCGTCATCGGCGCCGAGCGCCCCGTGGCGCTCCTCGGCGGTGAACCGTACGGCGTTCCGTTCGTCATCGACGCCTTGCGCTCGCGTGAGCGTGTCGCGTGGTGCCGCGCCGGGCCACAAGCCGAGGGCGACCCCGTCGCCCAGGGCAACGCCCTCGCCCGCGCCGTCAACGACGCGCTCGGGGATGCGCTGCTGCCGCTTGCCCTGCCGCTGCGAGCGCACCTCCAAGCGCTCCGGCGCCACAGCGCCGACGTCCTCCCGCTGCGCATCGCGCTCACCGCAACGGCTCCGCACCTGAACCTGATCGATGGCCTGATCGATCTGCACCATGCGGGCTTCGGTGTGGTCCTCGATCTCCGTCATCCGGCAGCGTACGAGGTGGCCCGCGAGCGCTGCCTCGTCGTTGGCCACGACCACCTGGCCGTGACCGCGTCGGAAGCCAGGGCCGCCCTCCCGGGCGGTCTCGACGACGGCGCCGTCACGGCCATGCTTGCGATGAGCGGCGGGCGCTTCGGCCTCCTCCTGGCCGAGGCCCACCGCGTCGCCGGCCTGCCGCGCGTGCTGGTGCCAGACCCGGCCGGCGCGCTCGTCGACCCCACCGAGGCGGAGGCCGTCGAGCCCGCGCTGGCCCTGCAGGCGCTGCGCCGCGAGGGCGACTTCGTCGGCGCGCTCGAGTTGGCCGTCCTGCGCGTGCCGCACGCGGTCGACGACGTACTGAGGCAGGCAGGGCCGCGCTATCAAGAGGAGGGGTTGCTCGCGCGCCTGCACGTCCTGCTCAGCGCCGTGCCCGAACCGTACGCGCTGCGTGAGCGCGTACTCGAGTGGCGCTTGGTCGCGGCGCTGGCGGCAGGCGACCTGGGCGCCACGCTCGCCGACGTCGACGCCCATCTGCGGGCACACGCGGCCCCCGCGGTGCGGGCGCGGCGAGCGGGCACGCTGCCGCATGGTCGGGGCTTCGTAGAAGCCGAGGCGGCCGTGGGCTTGGCACGCACGCCGCTCACGCTCTGGCAGTACGGCCGTTTGCACCCGCATCCGCAGCGTGCTCTGGAGCTGCTGCGCGAGAGCGTCCAGCTGGCCGAGGACCTCGGTTCGCGCTTCGAGGTGGTGCGCAACGCCACCACGTTCGCGGCCAGGCTCGTCCAGGTGGGCGAGTTCGCGCGCGGTGCGGCCTGGGCCCGCTGGGCGCTGGACGTGTTCGATCAGGAGCAGTTGCGCGACGGCGCGCGCCGCCTGACGCTGGTGAACGACCTGGCCGTCGCCCGCATCATGAGCGGCGACCTCGCAGGCCTGCGAAGCACGCTCGAGGACGCGCAGGCGATGGTCGAAGGGAGCCTGCCTGACGTCGCGACGCTGTTGAGAAGCACCCTCGCCTTCCTCGAGTTGGCCGAGGGCAGGCCCGACGCCGCGTTGGCGCTGCTGGAGGCGACCTACCACGGTAGCCCGCGGCGGATGCGGGCGCGCTACGCGTATCAGCTCGTCAGGGCGTTGGTCGAGCTCGGTCGACACGACGCCGCCGCGACCGTGGCGGCGGACGCCGTCGAGATCGGGAGCACGGGCGAGCCCCACGAACGCCTCCAGGGGCTGCTGGCGCGGGGCATCGCGCGGGCGTGCGCCGGCGACTCGGGTGCGGCGGACGACCTGGTCGAGGTGTTGATGGCCCACGACCAGGTGATGGAGCAACGCCTCTGCGCCGCGCTGCACTACCTGCTCGCCAGCGGGGGCGCCGCTCACAACCTGCCGGTCGACGTCGCCGACGCGCTCAGGGCCCTGCACCCCGTCGCGTTGCGGGTGTTGTCGGGGCCCGTGGAGCGCTTCGAGGCTGTCTGGTCGACGCTGGTTCAGCAGAGCGCGCAACTCGAGCTCGTCTTCCTGGGCCGCACCTCGTGCCGCTACCGTGGCGGCCCCGTGAAGCTGCCGCCGCGGCTCGCAGAGGCGGCGCTTGCGCTCGCGCTGCACCCAGACGGCATCTCGCGGGAGCAGCTCAACGCCTTCTTGACGCCCGAGGGGCAACCGCCGTTCACGCCCGGCGGCATGCGTGGCATGCTCACGCGGCTCAGGGTCTTGCTTCCCGTGAGTGACGCGCCGTACTGCTTCACCGTGCCCTACCGTGCCGACGTGCTGGAAGCGCGGGCGCTGCTGGCCGCGGGTCAGGTGCGCGCGGCCGTGACGCTGTTGCGTGGTCGGCTGCTCCCCGACAGCGAGGCGCCGGGTATCGAGGAGCAGCGCCTGGTGCTCGAGGAGGAGTTGCGTCAGGCGGCGCTGCACGCAGCCGATCCAGACGCCCTCTTCGACCTCGCCGAACGCTTGGTCGACGACATGGAGTGTTGGGAGGCGGCCGCCGCCGCCTTGGCCGCGGGCGACCCGCGGCTGGCCCTCGCTCGTGCCCGCGTCCGTCGGCTCGAGCGTGAGTACGCTCACGCGCACGACGTGCGGCGGGGGCCGGTGCGGACGCACGTCGATTGAGTGCTCGCCCGTTCGTGGTGACGGCCGTTCGTGGTGACGCCCGTTCGTGGCGACGCCCGCTACGCGTGACCTCGCACTGCCGAGCGAGGTCACGCGAGCATCACGCTGGCCTCACGGGTGATCGGACAGCATCCACGTCAAGCGGGCACCAACCCGCTGCACCCGTGGAGGTCGCGATGTCCGCACGTCGTCCGTTCATCCATCCGTTCCGAATCCTCGTTGCGCTCGTCGTCATGCTCACGCCCCTCGCCCTGGCGATCGATGTTCTCATCATCAGCGATGCTGCCGTCTACGAGGCTCGCTCCCAGGCCACGTCGCTCATGCTGGCCGACGTGGCGCTCGCGTTCAACGGGAGCGCCATCGAGGTGCAGGCCCTGGGGAGCGACGCGAGGTTGCCGGCGATCGGCCCACGGTTCTCCGCCAACACGCAGCGCCTCGACCCCGGAGTCGTGACCGAGCGTGCGGAGGTGGCCCGACGCGGCCCGCAGATCGAGGCCGTGGTCGGCGGTGTCGTCATCGAGCACCTCACGACGGTCGAGGCGCAGGTGCGCAACGCCTACATCGCCGCGTTGGGCGAACTGGGCTTCGTCCTGCACGTCGACTCGCACCCCAGCACCTTGCTGTTCGCCAATGGCACCACGTCGGTGCGTATGCGCGTCGTCTCGTCCGGCGAGACGGTGGCGGCGTACCTGGGCCGTTGACGGATCGACGGTGTGCGCCAACGGCCCCTGCGCGCAGCGGACGAGGGCGGTCGCCACGGCGACCGCCCTCGTCCGTTTCACGGTGGGTTCACGCAGTCGGCACGAGGATGTGGTGACGGCGGGGATCAGCCCCGCCGGGATGGAGGAGGTCGCCATGTCACTCGTTCGTACGCTCACCCAATCGATGCGGTGGATCGCCGCCCTGCTCCTCGTGGTCGCGGCCTACGCGCACGCGGCCAACGCAGTGCTCGTCGTCGATCCGGCCGTCTTCGACTACGACGCCGATTGTGAGGAGTGCCCGACCAAGGCGGGCGTCTACCTGACGTTCGACGGGACCGCGCTCCAGGTGCACCTGGTCAAGGCCGCCGTCGCGCCCCTGCCCATGGTGACCCTCGACTTCTACGGCGAGACCCCGAAGGGCATCCTCGACAAGGTCGACGTCGACGAGGCGATGCAACGCGTCTCGCTGGTCGACACCATGGTGGGCGGCGTGATGATGCAGCACCGTGAGACGAACCTGGCCGCGCTCCGCGCGGGCTACGTCGAGGTCATGAGCGACCTCGGCTTCAGCATGCAGGAGTCGTCGAACATCACGTGCTGGTACTTCAGCAACGGTGCCACGCAGGTGCGCGTGAGCGCGGTGCCCGCCGGCAAGCACGTCAACGTCTACGTCGGGCGTTGATGGCACGGCAGAACGCGTGCACGGCTCGATGAGGGCGGTCGCCACGGCGACCGCCCTCGCTCGTCAGCGCGCGCCGGCGATCGGCACGCTGACGCCGCCAGCGTGTGCGGAGCCGTAGAGTCCTTCGATCGCGCGCAGGTTCTGGGCGCCGTCTTGGCCCAACGACGGTGTCTCGCCGTCGCGCACGGCGCCCGAGAACGCCTCGACCATCGCCCGGTACTGGTCGACGCCCTCGAACGTGAGGCGTTCCGGTGCCGCGTCGGCGCGTTCGAGCCAGGCCTCGCACGCGTCCACGCCGGGCAAGAACGCCTTGCTCACGTGGATGCGACCCTCGCTCCCGATCACCTCGAAGGTCTCGGTCCGTGGCGCGGCGAGCGAGCAGGCGATCTGCGCCACCAGCCCGGTCGGGAAGCGCAGGCTTCCCACCAGTGTGTGGTCGACGCCCGACGGAGCCCACACGGCGTGGGCCTGGGCGAGGTCGGGCTCGGCTCCCACGAGGGCCCGCGCGACGTCGACACCGTAGCAGCCGACGTCCATCAACGCGCCGCCGGCGAGCGCCGCGTCGAGGCGCACGTTGGCCGGATCGCCCACCGCGAACGAGAACGAGGCGCGCACCCAGCGCAGCTCCCCGAGCGCCCCACCGTGGACGAGCTCCAGGAGGCGCTTGGTGCGCGGGTGGTGGCGGTACATGAACGCCTCCATCAGGCGCAGCCCCGCTGCGTCGGCGGCGGCGTGCATGCGGCGGCACTCGGCCGGGCTCGTCGCGAGCGGCTTCTCGCACAGCACATGCTTGCCCGCCTCGAGCGCACGCACCGTCCACTCGGCGTGCAGGGCGTTCGGGAGCGGCACGTAGACCGCGTCGACCTGCGGATCGTCGAGGAGTGCCTGGTAGTCGCCGTAAGCGCGAGGTGCCCCCGACTGGCTCGCGAAGCGCTCGGCCGTCGCGGCGTCGCGGCTGGCGACGGCCACGAGATCGTTTCCGACGGCGTCGCGGATCGCCGGCACGAGTGCCTTGCGGGCGATGTTGGCGCTGCCGAGGATGCCCCAGCGGAGCGCGTGGTGTGACATGCGAACCCCCAATCGGCGTGACGAGAACGCCTCCCATGCTACCGGACCGCCCGGCTTCGCCGCGCCGGCGCGACGTCGGTGCGGGGAAGGCGCGAGCGCTGCTGGACCATTTCTCAGTGAACTTTCGCTACGGTGTGCGTACGCCCCCCTGTTGCGTCCTCGACGACGAAGGGAGCAGCCATGCTGTCTCGTACACGCACAACCATCCTCGCCACGCTCACGCTCGTGCTGGGCTTGACGCTCGCAGCCTGCGGAGGAGGCATCGGCCAAGACGACGTCGATGCGCTCCGGAGCCAGCTCGAAGTCGTCGAACAGCGCCTCGACGACGTCGAGGGGATGCTGGCCGACGCGCTCGCCGAGATCGACGGCAATGGCGTCGAGTTGGTCGATGAAGCCCAACGCGAACTGACCGATGCGCGAGCCATGATCGCCGACGTCCTCGCCGAGCTCGAGCCGCCGCCACCGCCTGAGGCCGACCCGATGCCACCGGCACCCGACGCTCCGGCGTTCTGATCGATCTCTCGATCGGCTGACGCACGCTCGAACGGGAGAGCGGCCCCACACCGCCGGTGTGGGGCCGCTCGTGTTCCGGCAGGCGTCCA
>SLSM01000027.1 GCA_007130445.1 Trueperaceae bacterium
AGCAGCTTCGGCGTGATCAACGCGTCGGGGTGCGCTCGCAGCGCCGCCAGCAGCGTCGAGCGCTCCAGGTTGATGAGCAGCACGCGCCAGCGGTTGCGTTCGAGCTGGTAGAGCTTGTCGGGGTTCATGCCGAGCGCGTAGCTGTGCGTCACGACCGCGTCGGCTGCGCACAGCGTGGCGTGACCGCGGGCGCGCGCCCGCAGCGACAGGTCGGTGTCCTCGAGGTACATGAAGTACGGCGCGTCGAAGCCGCCCAGCCCCAACAGCACCTCGCGCCGCGCCACGAAGGCCGCGCCCGACACCAGCGGCACCGGGTGCGTGCCGCGGTACGCGTCCGGGGCCTCGCCCAGCCCGCGACACGAGGTGATGCCGGTCGGGTGCATGACGTTGCCGCAGGCGTTGACGCGCCCCTGCGGGTCGAGCAGCTTCGGCGTGATCAACGCGTCGGGGTGCGCTCGCAGCGCCGCCAGCAGCGTCGTCAGGGCGCCCTCGTGCAGCTCCGTATCGGGGTTGAGGACCATGACGGCCTCGCCGCTCGCGTGGCGCAGGCCCAGGTTGTTGCCGCCGGCGTAGCCGTCGTTCACGGCGTTGGTCACCACGCGCACGTCGGGGTGCGCGCTCGCCAACCAGGCGGCGGTGCCGTCGCCGGGGGCGTTGTCGACCACCACCACCTCGATCCCAGCGACGCCCTGCCGCTCTATCGACGGCAGGCAGCGCTCGAGGTCCGAGCGGCTGTGGTAGCTCACGAGCACGACGGTGAGCGGCGTCACGGCCGGCTGGTGTGCTTCAGACACCGTCGGTGTCGGTCACGCCGTGTGCGCGCGCACGGGCGCGCTGTTGGTAGGCGCTGCGGATCGCCACGTGGACCTCGTCGCTGAGGCGCCCGACCAGGTGCCCGACGCTGTGCAGGATGATCCCCGTCACGCCGAGCAGCATGCCGAGGATCGTGAGCAACGCGCTCAACACCGAGCTGCCGATGAGGAGCGTGCCGGTGGTGCTCAGGGTGGACGCGACGTGCAAGCCGACCACCACGCCGGCGAGCACGAGGAGCGCACCGGGCAGCGAGAAGAACAGCAGCGGGCGCCGTCGCGCGACGAGGCTGACGAGCGCGTCGACCACCTCGAGGCCGTGCGCGAACGGGTTGCGCTTGTTGCCGTCGAGGTAGCGCACGCTGATCGGCACCTCGACCACCCGGAGGCCCGCCGGATCGAACAGGAACTGCATCTCGCTCTCCACCGAGAGGCCCCGGCTGCCGAACCGAAGAGCGCTCGCGGCCGTGGGCGAGAAGGCCCGGAAGCCGCTCTGGCTGTCGGTCAGGGCCGTGCCGCTCATGCCGTTCGTCAGCGCGGTCAGGGTGTACTGCCCGACCTGACGCCAGGCCGGGATGTCGCTCTTCGTCTCCAGGAAGCGTGAGCCCACCACCACGTCCGCCGTGCCCGCCAGCACCGGCCGCACGACGTTCGGGATCTCGGATGGCTCGTGTTGCGCGTCGGCGTCCAGGCACACCACCGCGCGCGGTCGCAGGGCCTCCGCCGCCTCGAAGCCGGCGTTGAGCGCCTCGGCCTTGCCCTGGTTCGTCGCCTGCCGCACGACCAGCGCGCCCGCCGCCTCGGCCAGGACCGCGGTGCGGTCGCTCGAGCCGTCGTCGACCACGATCACGTGCTCCACGAACGGTTGCGTCTGGAACACCACGCTGGCGATGAAGCGCTCTTCGTTGAAGGCGGGGATCACCGCGACGATGCCCATCGGTTCGTAGGCCTCTCGTTCAGGCGCGTCGACCGTGGGTGTGCCACGATCCGTGCGCCGTCTCATCATGTTCCGCCGTGTCAATCGACTCGTTGTCGTTTCCATGCGTTCGCGCCGCCCTCCAGCGTTCGATGCGTAGCGCCTGTCGAGCTCTCTGGTGTGCCCTCGCACGCATCAGCGCCGCCCGGTACGGCGAGACGCTCCCTCGTCGTGAGGCTGCGCGTGCAACGCACGGTGAGACTCGAGATTCGTGGCGAGGATGCGTTCAGAACGTCGATAGTCTCGACGAGGCGACGCACCCCAGCGCCACATCCATA
Organism: Trueperaceae bacterium; assembly: GCA_007130445.1. GTDB lineage: Bacteria > Deinococcota > Deinococci > Deinococcales > Trueperaceae > CSSed10-48. The sequence goes on from SLSM01000027.1 coordinate 2,064, forward strand.
CGTACGTCATGAACGTGACCGCCGTCAAGAGCCGATCTGTGATGCTTCTCACTCGCGGGCGTCCGCGGGACCGTCGTGCACGGTTGCGCGCGATCGCGAAGTCGAACGCCGTCACCGAAGCGCTTCGGCGATGAACGGGAGCCCGCCATCGCTGCGGAGCTCGTCGAACCTGTGCCGACGGGTGAGCATCGTTATCCCAAGACGGCGAGGTCGCCGTCGACATCACAGCGCCCACCGCAGCAACGCGTAGCTGACCACGGCCATCACGCCCGCCCCGATGAGCCCGACGGCCATCGGCGCCGCGCCGATGCGCCGAGCGTCGCGCAGGTCGGTGTTCAGGCCGACGCCCGCCATGGCGAACGTGATCAGCGCCTTCGCGGCGGTCGGCAGCACTGCCGAGGCGCCGGCCGGCAGCCAGCCGAGGGAGTTGACGAGTGCGGCGATCACGAAGCCGACGACGAACCAGGGAAACGTGCGCCATACGGAGCGTGGCGGGGTGCCGGTGGCGTCGTCGGCGCTCGATGGCGAGTGTGATGCCATCTGGCGCAGCGGCGTGCTAGCCTGAAGCATTCGCTTCACTCTTGGGTCGGCGCACGCCGGCCAGAACGGCGGCAGCATGCGCACCATCGGCTTCGCGACTATCGGGCAGACCCCCCGCGCAGATCTGGTCCCCTACCTGGTCGAGCAACTCGGCATGCCCGTGCGGGTGCTCGAGCGTGGCGTGCTCGACGACCTGAGCGCGGAGGAGATCACCAGTTTGGACCGCGGCGACGATGGGTTGCACATGGTCACGCGCTTGCGTGACGGCGGTTCGGCACGCCTGCAGTACGAGGCCGCTGTGCCGCGGATGCAGGTCGAGGTCGATGTGCTGGTCGAGGCCGGGGCCGACCTCGTCGTCATCCTGTGCGGGGCGAACTGGTCGCGCGTCACCGCCAAGGTGCCGGTGGTGAACCCAGGCAAGCTCTTCCCGAACGTGATCCAAGCGCTCGGCGCCGGCTCGCGCGTCGGCGTGATGAAGCCCTCCGCAGGCCAAGTGGAGCACACCGTGAAGCAGTACCGGGCACTGGGGCTCGACGTGGCCGTCACGTCGGCCTTCCCATACGATGCGGACGCTGTGGACGCCATGCGCACCGCGGCCCGGGAGTTGCGTTCCGAGGGAGCCGAGATGATCTGGATGACGTGCGTCGGCATGGACGAGTCGATGCGCTCGGCGGTGCGCGAGGAGCACGACGTCCCGATCGTGCTGGCGCGCAGTTTGTTGGCACGTATCATCGGCGAGCTCGTTGCCTGAGCGCGGCATCGTTGGGACGGAGGCGCGTCACGTGCAGGGCATCGAGGAGCGTTTGGCCGAGCGTCAGCACGCGTTCACTAACGCGGAGCGGCGCGTCGCTGCGTGGCTGGAGAGCAACGTCGAGACGGTCGCCTTCCGTACCGTCAACGCGGTCGCGGCTGCATCGGGTGTGAGCGAGGCGACCATCGTGCGTTTCGCGCGCAAGCTCGGCTTCGACAGTTACACCGCCATGCAGCGCGGCGCGCAGGCGAGCCTGCAGCGGCAGTTTTCGCTGGGCGACAAGCTCCAACAGACGCTCAACGGTGGCGAGGACGGCCCGCTCGAGCGCAGCTACCGGCGCGACCTCGAGAACCTACAGCGCACCTACGAACGCCTCGATGCCGCCGATTTCGCGCTGGCTGTCCGGTCGCTGGCCCACGCCCGGCGGGTGCTGGTGGTGGGGCTGCGCGCCTCCGCGGGCTCGGCCGTGTACCTGGCCTTCGCGCTCCAGCTGGTGCGGCCGCGTGTGGCGCTGGTGCGACTCGCCCTCGACGACGTGCACGAGCAGCTGCTCGACGCAGATCCGGGCGATGCGCTGCTGGTGGTGAGCGTGGCGAAACCGGCGCGCCGCACGCTCGAGGTGGTGCGCGAGGCCAAGGAGCGGCGCGGCATGACGGTCGTGGCGATCGTCAGCAGCCGCGTCTCGGCGATCGCCAGTCTGGCCGACGTGCCGCTGATGGTTTCGGCCGAGGGGACGTTCAACAGCTACGCTTCGGTCGCGAGCTTGTCGGGCGCGCTCGTCGACGGCGTGGCGACCGCGCTGCGCGACTCCGCCACCGCACGTCTTCGCACCATCGACGAGATCAACCGCGACGACGACATCTACGTGCTCTGAGGACGCTGACGGTGGATCCGTGGGCGCGTCGCTCGCGCGTCGCCGGCACGCTGCAGCGAAGCGTGAAGGTTGTGAGCCGCACCCACCGGTTGAAACGGCCGCGCCATTGCGCTACCTTACTGAAGCAGGAGTTTCAAATTCGTGCGACGCGGGCCGAGCGGCCTGCTGCCGCGCCGAAGCTCGTAGATGGAGGCAGCATGTCGATGGTCGAGAAGTTCCACGCCGAGGTGCGACCCGAACGGTTGCGCACCCACCTCGAATGGTTCGCCGGCGTCCGTCGCGACACCGGTGGCGAGGGTGAGGAGGCTGCGGTCGAGTACCTCACGGCGCAGCTACGCGAGTCGGGGGTACCGGTACAGGTCCACGAACTCGATTGCTACCTGTCGTACCCGCGCGAGGCGTCGCTGCGCGCCCTCGGCGCCGACGAGCGCTCGTTCGAGTGCGTGACCCACAGCTTCACCGTGCCGACACCCGATGGCGGCATCCGTGCCCCGATCCGCTACGTGCCGGACAACGACTTCAGCGGCGCCGCAGGCGAGGTCCTCCTCCTCGACGGTCTGTGCACACCCATCACGGTGCTCGAGGCCAGCAAGGCGGGCGTGCGGGCCATCGTGTTCGCGAACCAGGGCGACGCGGTGCACAACATGATCGCCACGACCATCTGGGGCACGCCCAGCGCGGACCAGCTCGAGCGCCTCCCCACCGTGTCGGCCGTGTCGATCGCCAAGCCCGACGGCGACGCCCTCAAGGCGCGCCTGAAGCAGGGCCCGGTCGAGATCGAGATGCGCACCGTGGTCGAGACCGGCTGGTACCCCTCGAAGCTCCCCGAAGTCGTCATCGAACCCGGCGCGTCCGGCGCGAGCGACGAGTTCGTGCTCGTCGGCGGCCACTACTGCTCGTGGGAGTACGGGATCACCGACAACGCCACCGGCGATGCCTGCCTGCTCGAGCTCGCCCGCATCCTGTATGCCGGTCGCGACCAGCTCCGCCGCGGCGTGCGCATCTGCTGGTGGCCGGGCCACTCGCACGGCCGCTACGGCGGCAGCACGTGGTACGCCGACACCTTCTTCCGCGACCTCGCCGAGCGCTGCATCGCGTATCACAACATCGACAGCCCCGGCGTGAAGGGTGCGACCCAGTACGTCGCGCGCCACACCACGGCCGAGGTCGAGGGGTTCTGCACCGGCGTCATCGAGCACGTGACCGGCCAGGCCGAGGCTCCGATCCACCGACCGTCGCGCGCGGCGGACCAGTCGTTCCTCGCCAACGGCGTCCCCGCCTTCAGCACGTACCCGTTCCTGCCCGAGGGGCACCCCGACCGCAAGGCCTGGACGGGTGGCTGCGCCAACGCCTGGTGGTGGCACTCCACGCACGACACGCTCGACAAGGCCGACATCGACATCCTGAGCAACGACACACGCGTGAGCCTCACCGCCATCACCGACCTCACGAACGCCGAGCTGCTGCCGATCGACCCCAGCGCGGCCAGCGCCGAGGCGCTCGCGTACGCCAACGAGTTCGCGGCCGCCACCGCTGGCCACGTCGATGCCGCGGCGTTCACGGCCGCCGCCGAGGCGCTCCACGAGGCGACCACCGCCTTCATGCTTCACGCCCGATCGCTCTCCGATCGCGCCGCGCTCGCTGCCGCCAACGCCACCCTCATGGGCCTCAGCCGCGTGCTGCTCCCCGTCACCTACACCAAGGGCGGACGCTTCGTCCACGACCCGGCGGAATGGTCGCCGATCATGCGCAACACCAAGTCCAGCCTCTTCCCGGGGCTCAACCCCGGCCTCGATCTGGCTGACATGCACGGCACCGACACGTACGGCTTCGTCAAGGCCGGCGTGGTGCGCCAACTCAACCGCACCGTCGACGCCCTGCAGCAGGCCGTCCGGATGTGCGACCAGGCACGGCACCAGACCCCCACCGCGTCGGTGTGACCAGCGCCGCTCCGCCCGTGACCGCCCCCCACCCCCGCCCCTCGTCCACACCCATGAAAGGTGGAACCATGCGTCGAACCCTCCTCGCACTCCTCGTCCTCGTCGCCGCGAGCCTGCTCCCCGCAGGCCTCGCGCAGTCGGGGAACACCCTCCGCGCGCCGCTCATCGGCGACCCCACGGCCTGGCCGATCAACCCGCCCGGCCTGATCTCCGACATCATGGTCGGCAAGACGCTCTTCAACAACCTCGTGCGCTTCTCCTTCGAAGACGGCTCCACCGTCGTGGCCGACCTGGCCGAGTCGTGGGAGGTCGACGCCGACAGCCGCGTGTGGACCTTCACCCTCCGCGACGACGTGGTGTGGCACGACGGCGAGCCGTTCACTGCGGCCGACGTGGTGTTCACCGTCGAGGCGATCCGCAGCCCCGACATCGCCTCGCGCTGGAGCGCCGCCTTCGCCAGCCTCGACACCGTCGAGGCGCTCGACGACCACACCGTGCGCTTCACGTTCCAGGCCCCCTTCGCGCCGCTGCTCTCGACGCTGGCCTACAACCTCGCGATCGTGCCTGCGCACGTGCTGAGCGACATGGACCTGAGCAACCCCAGCGGTCCGAGCGCCTTCGTCACGAACCCGATCGGCACCGGACCCTTCCGCTTCGTCGAGCAGGTCTCGGGCAGCCACTTCATCCTCGAGGCCAACCCCGACTACCACGAGGGCGTGCCCTCCATCGGACGCGTCGAGTTCCGCGTGATCCCCGACGTCAACGCCCAGGTGGCGCAGCTGCTCACCGGCGAGCTCGACATCGCGTGGACCGTCCAGGCCATCCACTTCGACCGCCTCTCGGCCGCGCCGAACATCGTCCTCAACGAGGTCGACGTCCCGCGCTTCGACTGGATCCCGCTCAACCTCAGCAACCCGCTCTTCCAGGACGTGCGCGTGCGCCAGGCGATGATCATGGCGCTCGATCGCGACACCATGGTGGAGCAGGTCTTCGGCGGCTTCGGTCAGGTCGCCACCGGCCCCATCCCGCCCTCGATCGCCTGGGTGCCGCGCGACGACGCGATCCTGTGGCCGTACGACCCCGAGCGTGCCGTGCAGTTGATGGCCGAGGCCGGCTGGGAGCGCGGCAGCGACGGCCTGCTGCGCAACGCCGCTGGTGAGACCTTCCGCTTCACCATGCTCGCCGACCGTGGCGATCCGACCCGCGACACGGTGTACCTGGTCGCGCAGGACGCCTGGCGCTCCATCGGCATGGACATCCAGATCGAGACCACCGAGTGGAACACGGTCCTCGCCCGCTACCGCACCGGCGACTACGACGTGCGCGTCGGCTGGTGGGTCATCAAGCCCGACCCCGACCTCTACGACTACTTCCACACCAGCGGCCCGCTGAACCAGATCCTCTACAGCAACCCGGTCGTCGACGAGCTGCTCGAGCGCGGGCGCGCCGTCGCCGGCGAGACCGAACGAGCCGTCATCTACGCCGAACTGCAGCAGATCCTGGCCGAGGAGCAGCCCTCGATCATCCTCTACTACCCGACCGAGGTGCGCGCCAGCAACGCGCGCCTGCAAGGGCTCCCCGACATCGGCTTCCGCGATTCGCTCACGTGGCTCTTCCGCGCATCGCTGAACTGATGCCGTAGCGAACCATCGGGCGCGGCGTCCTCGCGATGAGGACCGCGCCCGACCCACCCGGAGACGACGCGTCGGATCGGGCACCCGCCCCATCCGACGCCTCCGGGACCCTCTCTTCCCAACCGCCTATCCCACCCGACACTCGCTCGATCACCGGAGCCGCATGCCCCGTTATCTCCTCAGCCGCTTGTTCCAGTCCATCGCACTCGTGGTGGTGGTCAGCATCGTGATGTTCGCGCTGATCTCGTCGGCTCCCGGTGGACCGGCGATCCTGTACCAGGAAGACGTGACCGAGGAGATGGCCGCAACCATGCGCCGCAACCTCGGCCTCGACGACCCGATCGTCGTGCAGTACGGCCGCTGGGCCGCGCGCATGCTCAGCGGCGACGCCGGCACCTCGATGAGCAACTCACGCCCGGTCGCGACGCTCATCGGTCAGCGCTTCGGCGCCACGGCCACGCTCGCCCTCGCCTCGCTCGGTCTCGCCCTGGTCGTCGCGATCCCGATCGGCGTGGTCTCGGCCGTGCGCCGCAACGGCTGGTTCGACCGCATCGCCACGGTCATCGCCTTCATGGGCGTCTCGATCCCCAACTTCTGGCTCGGCATCATGATGATCATCCTGTTCAGCGTCACCCTGGGCTGGCTCCCGAGCGGCGGCACGGGCGCCACCGACGGCGGCGACGCGCTCACGCGCCTTCGTCACCTGATCATGCCCGCCCTCGTCCTCGGTACCAGCACCATGGCGCAGCTGACGCGCTACACGCGCTCGAGCATGATCACGGTGATGCGCGAAGACTACGTCCGCACCGCGCGGGCCAAGGGCGTGCCCGAACGCACGGTGCTCTCACGCCACGCGCTCCGCAACGGCCTGATCCCCGTGCTCACGGTGGTCGGTGTGCTGATGCCGAGGCTCTTCTCGGGCGCGGCGATCACGGAGTCGATCTTCGCGTGGCCGGGCCTCGGTCGCCTCGCGGTCGACGCCGCGCTGCAGCGCGATTTCCCGGTCATCATGGCGCTCACCCTGGTGGTCTCGGTGCTCGTGATCATCGCGAGCCTCGTCGTCGACCTGCTCTACGCCGTCATCGATCCCAGGATCCGCTATGACTGACGCCCCCACCACGCACGCCGCGCCGGCTGCCGCGATCCCACCCAGCGGCAACGAGATGCGCAAGCGCGCCATCCGCGCGTTCGTTCGAAACCGCGGCGCGGTGATCTCTCTGGTCGTGCTGGTGGTGCTGATGGGCACGTCGCTCCTCGCGCCGTGGCTCACGCCCTACGACCCCGAGAAGATCAACATCATGCAGCGCCTGCAGAGCCCCAGCCCGCAGCATTGGCTCGGCACCGACGAGGTCGGACGCGACGTCTTCTCGCGCCTGCTGTTCGGCAGCCGCGTGTCGCTCGTGGTCGGCCTGGTCTCCGCCACGCTGTCGGTGCTCATCGGGGTGCTGGTCGGCGGCCTCTCCGGGTACTTCGGTGGCCTGCTCGACGCCTTCCTCATGCGCATCACCGACGGCATGCTCGCGATCCCGATCTTCTTCTTCCTGCTGGTCGTGATGGCCGTCTTCGGCAGCGGTCTCACGCAGATCGTGATCGTGATCAGCCTCACCACCTGGATGCCGATCGCGCGCATCGTGCGGGGCGAGATCCTGCGGGTGCGAACGCTCCCGTACGTCGAGGCCGCCCACGCGCTCGGCGCCAAGCAGCTGCACGTGATCACGGCCCATCTGCTCCCGCAGACGATCCCCGCCGTGATCGTCGCCGCCACGCTCGGCGTCGCGAACGCCATCCTGCTCGAGTCGGCGCTGTCGTACCTCGGGCTCGGCATCCAGCCACCGATTCCGTCGTGGGGCAACATGCTGCAGGGCGCACAGGCCTACGTCTGGAACCAACCGCTCCTCGCGCTCTGGCCGGGCCTGCTGATCTTCGTCGCCGTCATGGCCTACAACTCCCTGGGGGACGGCATCCGAGACGCGCTCGATCCGGGGGCGGGCTGAGGTGGCGGAGGCGTCGCGACGAACGCGGTGCTCGCCACGATCGCGGCGCACACCTCGGTGTGGAGTGGCGCCGCGTCGCAGTGAGAGGAGGCGTTCGCCATGCGCTATCGCTTGACAGACGTTCGCGTGTTCGACGGCCTGGAGCGAGTGATGGAGCGCGCGTGGGTCGAGGTCGACGGGGAGCGCATCACCGTCGTGGAGGACGCTGCGGCGCAGCCCCCGCCCGCCGGTGACGGCGTGCCCTCGTATGCGCTCGAGGGCGCCACGCTCCTGCCCGGCCTGATCGACGCACACACGCACTTGGTCGGTGGTGACGTCGTGGCTGGAGCGCAGGACTACGCCTCCTCGCGGCGCCTGGCCGAGTCCAGCGGCCTCACGGCCTACCGCACGCTCGCAGCGGCGCACCACACGTTGCGCCGCGGCTTCACGGCGGTGCGCGACCTCACCGGGCGCGATTACCTGGACGTCGACCTGGCGCACGCCGTGGACGCAGGCATCGTCTCGGGACCGACCGTGCGCGCCGCCGGGCTCGGGCTCACCATCACCGGCGGCCACGTGCATCAGCGCTGTGTCGAGGTGGACGGCGAGGACGAGGTCCGCAAGGAAGTTCGCCGACAGATCAAGCGTGGGGTGCATTGGATCAAGCTGATGGGCGTGACCGGGGGCATGTCCAGCGCCGGCCGTCACCCCCTCGCGGCACAGTTCACGCTCGCCGAGGTTCGTGCCGGCGTCGAGGAGGCGCACCGGGCCGGCGTCAAGGTGGCCGCGCACGCGCACGGCGGCGAGGGGATCATGAACGCGATCGAGGGGGGCGTCGACACGATCGAGCATGGCCTCTTCCTGGACGACCGCAGCGCCGAGCGCATGGCCGAGCGCGGCACGGTGTTGGTCGCGACACTGATGAACGAGATGAAGTACCACGAGGCACTCGAGCGCGGCCTGGTGCCCGACACGGCGCTGCGCCAGCGCCAGCGGCTCGCGGACGAGGGGTTCGTCATGCCGTCACCCGAAGAGCGCATGGCGATCGCGCGCCGCCACGGCGTGCGCGTGGTCGCCGGCACCGACGCCGGCGGCAACGCGATGGTGCGCCACGGCGAGAACGCCAACGAACTCGTCATGCTCCAGCGAACCGGCTTCAGCCCGCTCGAGGCGCTGGCGGCCGCCACCGGCCATGCGGCCGAGGTGGTCGGCCTACCGGACCGCGGTCGCGTGCTCCTCGGGGCGATCGCCGACCTCGTGGTCACAGCGTTCGACGCCACGCGAGACGCGGCGGTCTTCGCGCGTGAGGACGGCATCGCCGCCGTGATCAAGGGCGGTCGGGTGGTGCACGTCGCACGGGCCTCGTCGCCGCTCGCGCAGCGCATGCTCGGGGCCTGACGCACAACCCACTACGTCGCCCACCGCAGCAACGCGAAACTGACCGCGGCCATCACGGCTGCCCCGATCAGCCCGACCGCCATCGGCGCCGGGCCGATGCGCCTCGCGTCGCGCAGGTCGGTGCTGAGCCCGACGCCGGCCATCGCGAAGGTGATGAGCGCCTTCGCGGCGGTGGGCAGGTGCTCGGTCGCGGCGCTGGGCAGCCAGCCGAGCGAGTTGACGAGGGCGGCGATCACGAAGCCGACGACGAACCAGGGGAACGTGCGCCATACGGAGCGCTGCGCGGTGCCGGTCGCGTCGTCGACCGTGCGCCGGCGCTCGTCGCGGGCGGCGACGGCCGCCAGCGCGATCGCCAGCGGCACCAGGAGCGTCGTCCGGGTCAGCTTGACGATCGTCCCCGTCTCGCCGGCTTCGTCGCCGTACTGGAACGCTGCGGCGATCACCTGGGCGGTTTCGTGGATGGCCATCCCGGCCCAGGTGCCGAAGGCGTGCTCGGTCATGGCGAGGGCGTGTCCGATGAGTGGATAGACGGCGATGGCGGCGGTGCCGAAGAGGGTGATGACGGCGATGGCGAAGGCGACCTCGGTGGCGCGTGCGCGCACGAGTGGGGCGAGCGCCATGATGGCCGTGGCGCCGCAGATGGCGGTGCCGGCGGCGATGAGGATGGCGAGGTTGCGGGGGATCCCGAAGCGGTGGGCGAGGGCGGCGACGATGGCGAGCGTCGTGAGCACGCTGAGCGCGATGGCGACGAACGCCTGTCCGCCGGTCTCGAGCACGGCGGTGACGCTGAGGCCGGTGCCGAGGAGGATGATGCCGATCTGGAGGCCGCGTTTGCTCGCCGCGGCGAGCACGCCCTGGAGCGTCGGGGGGATGCTGAGGGTGTTGCGTATCGCGATGCCGATGACGATCGCGACGATGATGCCGCTGATGGCCGGGACGGCGGCGTCGACGGCGAAGGCGAGCAGGGCGATGAGGGCCATGAGGCCCACGCCGCTGGCCGTGGCGACCGTGTGGTGGCGTTGCGGTCGCGCTGGCATCCGTTGGATTCTACGTCCGTCCGTGATCTGGTTGATCGGGCCGCGCTCGGAGTCGTCGAGCCCGGCCGCGGGTTCACTCGCCCCCGCCGCTCCCCTCCACGAAGCCCCAGCCGTCCATAGGGCTCGTGGCTCGCGACACCGCGGCCTCTTCGGCGGTGTGGAACGTCCAGGTGTGGGCGCCGCGGTCGGTCACCACCTCCACCGCGTACGACCTGCCGAGCGCCAGCGGGTGGCGCGGCACCAGCACCACCGCGCCGCGGCCGCCCATGATCCTGCGGGCCAGGTCTTCCGCGGCGTGGTCCGGGTTGGTGTAGTTGTGGGCATCGAAGGCGCAGTGCTCGACGGCCTCACCGTCGAGCGTCAAGCGTGTGCGCACGATGCTCGGCGCGTTCCAGCGCTATACCCCGTCGCTCCAGGCGCCGACTGGTTCCTCCATCACGAACAAGGGCAGACCGACCGGGCGCGCGAAGCCGGGGCACGCCGTCAGCGGATCGGGGTACTCGGGGCCATGGTCAACGATTTCGACCGTCTGATCTCGCCCCGGGAACAGCACCGTCGTCCCAGCGGGCCAGGGGTCGTCGCCGTGCACGGCTTGCACCACGCCCGTGGCCCGGAGGACGTGGCAGCCATCCGGATAGGGCGGCGTGATCCAGTCCACCTCGTCGCAGGACAGCTCCGCGGCGAACCAGGCGCTGCGCATGCTCGCTACACGCGGATCGAGCAGGCTGAAGAAGTGGAACGGAGCGTCCGCGAAGGAGTCGATCCAGCTCTCGTGGTGGTGATCGACGCCTCCCGTGGTGCCATCGAAGCGCCAATGCCAGCGATAGCTCAGGTTGCTTGCGCGCGCTGCCTGATCGCCCTCGTCGCTGTACCAGGGCAGCGATGGGTCCTCGAAGTGCCCCGTGGTGTCGTTCTTGCTGGCGTAGCGCGCGTGCAGCCAGTGCGGCAGCGTCGCCTCCTCGTCGAGCGTCACGGCGGGGACGCCGACGGCGGCGCGATACGTGTTCAGCCGCGCCAGCGCGGCGCGGGCTCCGTCACGGTCGGGGGCGTAACGGGCGGTGAGCGTCGCACTACGGCCCGCCTCGAGCTGCGCCTCGACCACGGTCGGATCGGCGCTGAACGTGGTCACGCCGTACTCGACGTCGTGCACGCGCAAGCGGTAGGTGCCGGCGGGCAGACCGCCCACGCTCGTCGCTCCGTCCAGGTCCACCTCGAAGCCCGCCGGACCCGTCAGGGTGAGCGCCGGCTCGAGATCGTCGGGGAGGCCCTGCACCCGCACGACGACGGTATCGGGCGCGCCGGCGTCGTCCGGGCCGATGAGCTCGGGCAGGAGCTGCTGGCAGGCGACCAGCGCCAGCGCCACGGCGAGGGCCGCGACGAGCGCCACGGCCGTCCGCGTGCCGACGGCTCGGAGCGTCCGAGCGATGTGGGCACCGCGGTCCCGAGGTGGCGCAGGCATCACGGCGCCGCGAATCGCATGAGGCGACCCAGCGCCGTACCTACCAGGACGAACGAATCGTCGGCCGCGAAGGCGGCGTCGGTGATCGTCCCGACCCGGTCGATCCCGAACACGATCTGGCCGTCCTCGACGCGCCAGACCTTCAACGCGTTGCCGTCACCTTGGATGCCCGCGGGGCACGTGCCGCCATCGTGCCAGCCTGACGCCCAGAACCACGCGTCGTCGGCCGCGAAGCCGGCGGCGTGGTTCATCCCGCTGGTGGTGAACCACGCCTCTTGCACCACGTCGAGCGTCACCGCGTCCAGCACCAGCGCCCCGCGCTCGCCCCGCGCGACCACCGATCCGGTGAGCACCAGCTTCGTTCCGTCACCGCTCCAGGCCAGCGCCGCCGGTTCGCCGAGCACCGTCACGGTGCGCGCCAGCACGGGCTCGACGGGGTCGTCCACGTCGATGGTCCACACGGCCCCGTCGTGCATGGCCAGCGCGAGTCGGTCGCTCGACGGGGACCAAGCGATGGCCTTCACCCACCAGAACTCGCCTGACGCTGCGCTCGGGTCGATCCGCCGCTCCACCGCTCGCGTCACGGGATCGATCAGGTGCACGCCGGCGGGCGTGGTCGCGGCGAGCCAGCGCCCGTCGGGGCTGAACGCGATCGCATCGGGCCACGGGAGCGGCTCGTCGCCGACCGGCGTCCCGTGCACCGTCCAGTCGCGCGCGTCGTAGAGCACCAACTCGTTCAGCGCCAGCGCCAGCCACGCGCCGTCGGGGCTCCAGTCGAGCCGGCGCGGCGCGTGGGCGAACGACAGCTCCGTGCTCAGGGCACCGTCGTCGACCCGCCAGACGCGCACGTTGCTGTCGTTGCCCGCGGTCGCCACCGAGCGCTCGTCCGGGCTCAC